>NZ_JBIVHR010000124.1:0-14610 GCF_044749305.1 Pseudomonas sp. NPDC089534
AGACACGGCGACAGCCAGTGAGAGTTTGCGCAGCATGAGGCGATCCCTAGCTTGAATATTATGAGAATAATCCGGGCGCCAAAGGTAAGGCGCGGCCCTCGCAGCGTCAAGGCGCAGCGGGGCAAGGCGAGTGTAGTAGCGCTTCGGGCCCCTCACAATCCTGCCGATCCGTGCGATTGCGCCATTCATCATGGTGTTTGCCGCGGTGTTGGCGTTCTTTGGCGGTTGTGTCTAGACTGGCCGGGTTCTTGTCGGGGTGCCTTGCTATGAGGCTGAGATCGAATAATTTCGGATCCCGTTGAACCTGATCAGGTTAGCGCCTGCGTAGGGAACAAGATTTCTCGTCAACCCGGCGAGTCCTCTTGTGCTTCGTCCGGGAAATTGTTCGACAATCGAACGCTCGACGACGATGCACAGCACCGGTTCAGGTGCGTCCGTGCCTTTCAGGTTCTGCCCCGACAATCCACTGCCTGGATGCTGTCTGGAGAGCCCGTGATGACGACAAAAGAAAAAAACGCGATCAACCTCAGTGATTCGGCCAAGGTCGATGAGCAGTCGGTTCAGCCGTTCACCCGTTCGCAAAAAGTCTACGTCCAGGGCTCGCGCCCGGACATCCGCGTGCCGATGCGCGAAATCACCCTCGATGTGACCCCCACCGATTTCGGCGGCGAGATCAACGCCCCCGTCACCGTCTACGACACCTCGGGCCCGTACACCGATCCGAACGTGGTGATCGACGTGCGCAAAGGCCTGGGCGACGTGCGTTCGGCCTGGATCGAAGACCGCGGCGACACCGAGCGCCTGGCCGGCCTGAGCTCGGACTTCGGCCAGCAGCGCCTCGCCGACCCCGAGCTGACCAAGCTGCGCTTCGCCCACGTCAACAACCCGCGCCGCGCCAAGGCCGGGGCCAACGTCAGCCAGATGCACTACGCGCGCAAGGGCATCATCACCGCCGAGATGGAATACGTCGCCATCCGCGAAAACATGAAGCTGCAGGAGGCCCGCGCCGCCGGCCTCCTGAAGCAGCAGCACGCCGGCCACAGCTTCGGCGCGAGCATCCCCAAGGAAATCACCCCTGAGTTCGTGCGCGAGGAGATCGCCCGGGGCCGCGCGATCATTCCGGCCAACATCAACCACACCGAACTGGAACCGATGATCATCGGCCGCAACTTCCTGGTGAAGATCAACGGCAACATCGGCAACAGCGCCCTGGGTTCGTCCATCGAAGAAGAAGTGGCGAAGCTGACCTGGGGCATCCGCTGGGGCTCGGACACCGTGATGGACCTGTCCACCGGCAAGCACATCCACGAGACCCGCGAGTGGATCATCCGCAACTCGCCGGTGCCGATCGGCACGGTGCCGATCTACCAGGCGCTGGAGAAGGTCAACGGCGTGGCCGAAGACCTGACCTGGGAGCTGTTCCGCGACACGCTGATCGAGCAGGCGGAGCAGGGCGTGGACTACTTCACCATCCACGCCGGCGTGCTGCTGCGCTACGTGCCGCTGACCGCCAAGCGGGTGACGGGCATCGTGTCCCGCGGCGGTTCGATCATGGCCAAGTGGTGCCTGGCGCACCACAAGGAAAACTTCCTCTACACCCACTTCGAAGAAATCTGCGAAATCATGAAGGCCTACGACGTCAGCTTCTCGCTGGGCGACGGCCTGCGTCCGGGCTCCATCGCCGACGCCAACGACGAAGCGCAGTTCGGCGAGCTGGAGACCTTGGGCGAACTGACCAAGATCGCCTGGAAGCACGACGTGCAGTGCATGATCGAAGGCCCGGGCCACGTGCCGATGCAGTTGATCAAGGAGAACATGGACAAGCAGCTGGAATGCTGCGACGAGGCGCCGTTCTACACCCTCGGCCCGCTGACCACCGACATCGCGCCGGGCTACGACCACATCACCTCCGGCATCGGTGCGGCGATGATCGGCTGGTTCGGCTGCGCGATGCTCTGCTACGTGACGCCGAAGGAACACCTGGGCCTGCCGAACAAGGATGACGTGAAGACCGGGATCATCACCTACAAGATCGCGGCCCACGCCGCCGACCTGGCCAAGGGGCACCCGGGCGCGCAGATCCGCGACAACGCCTTGAGCAAGGCGCGGTTCGAGTTCCGCTGGGAAGACCAGTTCAACCTCGGCCTGGATCCGGACACCGCCCGTTCGTTCCACGACGAGACCCTGCCGAAGGACTCGGCCAAGGTCGCGCATTTCTGTTCGATGTGCGGACCGAAGTTCTGCTCGATGAAGATCACCCAGGAAGTGCGCGAGTACGCGGCCAACCAGCGGATCGACGCGGTGGACGTGGACGTCGCCCAGGGCATGGCCGAGCAGGCCGAGCGGTTCAAGAAGGAAGGCAGCCAGCTGTACAAGAAGGTCTGATCCGGCCTCAAAGAAAAAGGGGCCTGCACAGGCCCCATCGCCAGCAGGCTGGCTCCCACAGGGGATTCGTGGCGTTCGCGAGTTCTGTGTGGGAACCAGCCTGCCGGCGATAACGATCGACACAACAACAAATGTCCCTCTGAGATAACACCCTTGAGCATTCAACCCAGCACCTATTCCCCCGACCTCGCCGTGCCCGCCGACAAGCGCGTGTTCGGCGGCCGTGATCTGTTTTCCCTGTGGTTTTCCCTCGGCATCGGCCTGATGGTGCTGCAGACCGGTGCGCTGCTGGCGCCGGGCCTGGGCCTGTCGGGCTCGTTGCTGGCGATTTTCCTCGGCACGCTGGTGGGCGTCCTGCTGCTGGCCGCCGTCGGCGTGATCGGCAGCGACACCGGCCTGTCGTCGATGGCCGCGCTCAAACTCAGCCTCGGCCGCCAGGGCGCGAGCCTGCCGGCGCTGCTCAACCTGCTGCAGCTGATCGGCTGGGGTTCGTTCGAGATCATCGTCATGCGCGATGCCGCCAGCCTGCTCGGCACCCGTGCGTTCAGCGAAGGTTCGCTGTGGGCGAACCCGGTGCTGTGGACGCTGTTCTTCGGTGCGCTGGCCACCCTCCTGGCCGTGAGCGGTCCGCTGACCTTCGTGCGCAAGATCCTGCGCAAATGGGGCATCTGGCTGCTGCTGGCCGCGTGCGTCTGGCTGACCTGGAACCTGTTCGCCAAGGCCGACCTGGCGGCGCTGTGGGCGCAGGCCGGCGACGGTTCGATGCCGTTTGCCGTGGGCTTCGACATCGCCATCGCCATGCCGCTGTCGTGGCTGCCGCTGATCGCCGACTACTCGCGTTTCGGCAAACGGGCGAAGAACGTGTTCGGCGGCACCGCCATCGGTTTCTTCATCGGCAACTTCTGGCTGATGAGCCTGGGCGTGGCCTACACCCTGGCGTTCGCGCCGAGCGGCGAGGTCAACGCGCTGCTGCTGGCGCTGGCCGGTGCGGGGCTGGGGATTCCGCTGCTGCTGATCCTGCTGGACGAGTCGGAGAACGCCTTCGCCGACATCCACTCGGCGGCGGTGTCCAGCGGGATCCTGCTGCGGCTGAAGGTGGAGCATCTGGCGCTGGCCATCGGCTTGGTCTGCACCCTGATCGCACTGCTGGCGCCGCTGGCCCAGTACCAGAATTTCCTGCTGCTGATCGGCTCGGTGTTCGCGCCGCTGTTCGGCGTGGTGCTGGTGGATCACTTCATCCTGCGCCGGCGCAGCGGCCAGGCCGCTTCAGCCGCGCTGCGCTGGCCGGCGCTGCTGGCCTGGCTGGGCGGCATCAGCACCTATCACCTGCTGGCCAACCTGTATCCGGACGTGGGCGCGACCCTGCCGGCGCTGGTGCTGGCAGGGCTGCTGCAGCTCGTGCTCGGCCTGGCCTTCAGTTACGGCCAGGAAACAGCTCGGGCTTGAGGATGCCGTTCAGGCGCGGGTAGGGGATCTTCAGTTCGACGTGGCCCAGCGCATAAGGCGCGATGGTGGTCACGTCGTACTTGAGGATGACGCCGCCGTAGGTCAGCGCCACGTTCGGGGTCTTCACGAACGGCCAGCTTTTGACGAACTCCGGTTCCTGATCGAGCTTGGTGCTGATCAGCCAACTGTTGTGCGCCACTTGCGCCGCCTTCCAGAACGCCTCTTCCTGGCCGGGCAGCAGCATGTCCGAAAGGGTCAGCACCTTGTGCTGCTGGCGCGAATAGTTGATGAAGCCGCGTCCCGGCGTGCCGTGGGCGCCGCCGGTGTCGAGGTAGCTCGACAGTTCGACGATCACCAGTCCGTCATGCTGCTCGCGTACCTTGGCCTGCAGGTAGCTGCTGTTGCGCGGGCCGGCGTCGCGCAGGAACTGCTCGCGGTAGGCCGCCAGGGTCGGCGCGGCCGGGGCGCCCGGCTCGTTGCGGGTCATCTGCAGCAGGCGTTTTTCGATGATGCCGTCCAGCGCCGGTTCCGCCGGGAAGCGCAGGGTGTCGATGTTCACCAGCGGGCAGTCGGCGTTGGCGCAGCCGGGCTTGAGCTGCTCGGACGCGTCGCGGACGGTTTCCAGCGGCGTGCGGTAGTTGGGCTGGAACAGACTGGCGCAGGCGCCCAGGGTCAGGGCGACGGCGGCCACGGAGGCGGTTTTGAAAAGCGACATGGGCGTCCTTTCTGAAGCAGGGGAAGGCAAAAAGTTACCGCTTCGACTCTCAACGGAGCGGTCAGTTCGCCACTAAGCTAATTAGAGTGGGTTTCGCCTCCACCGTCTATCCCGCTGACGGTAAAGGGGCTGCATCAAACGGCGCGGGCGCGTTAGGATGGCGCGACGTCGAGGTTGCAGGTCACAAAGGGAACCTCGTATTGGATTTGCAGTAAAGAGGATGCTCATGACCGATTTTGCCAACGCCACGCCGACCGCCGTCGACATCGTGAAGCGCGAACAGTGCTACAAGGGTTTCTACCGGCTCGACCGGGTGCACCTGCGCCACGAATTGTTCGCCGGAGGCATGAGCCGCCAGATCGACCGCGAGCTGTTCGTGCGCCACGACGCCGTGTGCCTGCTGCCTTACGATCCGCAGCGCGATGAGGTGGTGCTGATCGAGCAGTTCCGCATCGGGGCGTTGGACAAGGCCGGCAACCCCTGGCTGGTGGAGCTGGTCGCCGGCCTGATCGACAAGGAGGAGGAGCCGGAAGAGGTCGCCCGCCGCGAAGCGCAGGAGGAGGCCGGACTGGACATCAAGGCGCTCTGGCCGATGACCCGCTATTTCCCGTCGCCGGGGGGCAGTGACGAATTCGTCCACCTGTACCTGGGCCGCTGCAGCACCGAAGGGGTCGGCGGCCTGCACGGGCTGGTCGAGGAGGCCGAGGACATCCGCGTCACGGTGTGGGCGTTCGAGGATGCCTTGCAGGCCGTGCGCGACGGTCGGATCGCCAACGCGGCGAGCATCATCGCGTTGCAGTGGCTGGCGCTGAACCGCGCCGAAGTGAGGGGGCTATGGTCGTAAACCTGCTGCGCGACCGCTACCGGGTCGATCTCGCCGGGCTGCAGGCGGCCTGCGAAGCGAACTACGCGCGCCTGATGCGCTTGCTGCCGGACATGCGCAGCGAGCCCCAGGCGCGGCGCATCGCCATGACCCAGGGCGACCAGATGCTCGGCGTGCTGACCCTGGAAGTGCTGCAGGCCTGCCCGTACACCACGACCCTGCAGGTGCGCCAGGAACACAGCCTGCCGTGGCTGCCGGTGCCGCAGCTGGAAGTGCAGGTCTACCACGACGCGCGCATGGCTGAAGTCATCAGCGCCGAGCACTCGCGGCGCTTTCGCGGCATCTATCCTTATCCGAACGCGGCCATGCACCAGCCGGACGAAAAGGCCCAGCTCAACCTGTTCCTCGGCGAATGGCTGAGCCACTGCCTGGCCTGCGGGCACGAGTACGCGGCGGTCCGATAGCGGCGAGTTGTGAACTGCGTCCGGTTCGCCGGTTTCCCCTTTTGCCGATCCCCCAGCATAATTGCCGCACCTCTTTGTGATTCCGCCTGGGAGAACGCCTTGCCGAGCGTATCCACGTTGACCACCGCCGATGCGGCGTTGCTGGTGCAGTTGTCCGACAGCCACCTGTTTGCCGAAGCGGACGGCACCCTGCTGGGCATGAACACCCGCGACAGCCTGCAGACAGTCATCGAACTCGTGCTCGGCCAGCAGCCGCGGATCGACCTGATGATCGCCACCGGCGACCTGTCCCAGGACGGCACGCTGGAGTCCTACCAGGCGTTTCGCCGCATGACGGCACAGATCGACGCCCCTTCGCGCTGGATCCCCGGCAACCACGACGAACCGCAGATCATGGCCGAGGCGGCCGTGCAGAGCGCATTGCTCGAGCCTGTGGTGGACATCGGCAACTGGCGGGTGACGCTGCTCGATTCGGCGGTGCCCGGCTCGGTGCCGGGGTACTTGCAGGACGAGCAGCTGCAATTGCTTGCCCGCGCCTTGAGCGAGGCGCCCGAGCGACACCATCTGGTGTGTTTCCATCACCACCCGGTGCCCATCGGTTGCGCGTGGATGGCGCCGATCGGCCTGCGCAACCCCGAGGCGTTCTTCGAGGTGCTGGACCGCTTTCCCCAGGCCCGGGCGGTGCTGTGGGGGCACGTGCACCAGGAGATCGACCGCGAGCGCAACGGCGTGCGGCTGATCGCCTCACCCTCGACCTGCATCCAGTTCGAGCCGGGCAGCGACGACTTCAAGGTCGGCGAACAGGCGCCGGGCTACCGCTGGCTGCGGCTGCTGCCGGACGGGCGGCTGGAGACCGGCGTGGAGCGCGTGACCGGGTTCGACTTCACCATCGACTACGGCTCCAACGGCTACTGAGCCTGAGCGGGCTTGCCCGCGAAGGCATCCGCACAAACACCCCCGAACCGGCTGACTCCCTGTAGAATCCGCATTCCTTCGCCGACGCCCAGGGAGCTCAAATGTCCGGTTCGATCCTCTACATCCACGGTTTCAACAGCGCTCCGGCCTCGAAGAAGGCCTGCCAGCTGGTCGAAGTGATGGAGCGGCTGGGCCTGGGCGGCCAATTGCGGGTTCCGGCGCTGCATCACCATCCGCGCGAAGCCATCGGTCAGCTGGAACAGGCGATCGCCGAGCTGGGCCGGCCGCTGCTGGTGGGAAGCTCGCTCGGCGGCTACTATGCGACTCACCTGGCCGAGCGCCATGGCCTGAAAGCCTTGCTGGTCAACCCGGCCGTCAGCCCGCACCGGATGTTCGACGGGTTCCTGGGCACGCAGAAAAACCTGTACACCGACGAAACCTGGGAGCTGACCCACGACCACGTCACGGCCCTGGCCGAACTGGAAGTGCCGGCGCCGCAGGATCCGCAGCGCTACCAGGTGTGGCTGCAGACCGGCGACGAAACGCTGGACTATCGCCACGCCCAGCGGTATTACCGGGCCTGTGCGTTGCGCATCCAGGCCGGCGGCGACCACGGCTATCAAGGTTTTGCCGCACAATTGCCGGCGCTGCTCGGGTTTGCCGGCATCGGCGCCGATATGTATCAGGCAATCGATTTCACCGCACTGTGAGACCTTGCCCCATTTTCACTGAATCATTGACGACGAGACCTTATGGCCACTCCCAGCGCTAGCTCCTATAACGCCGACGCCATCGAAGTCCTCTCGGGCCTCGACCCGGTGCGCAAGCGCCCCGGCATGTACACCGACACCAGTCGGCCGAACCACCTCGCCCAGGAAGTCATCGACAACAGCGTCGACGAAGCCCTGGCCGGCCACGCCAAGTCGGTGCAGGTCATCCTCCACCCCGACCACTCGCTGGAGGTCTGCGACGACGGCCGCGGCATGCCGGTGGACATCCACCCGGAAGAGGGCGTGTCGGGCGTCGAGCTGATCCTCACCAAGCTCCACGCCGGCGGCAAGTTCTCCAACAAGAACTACCAGTTCTCCGGCGGCCTGCACGGCGTGGGCATCTCGGTGGTCAACGCCCTGTCGACCGAAGTCCGCGTGCGGGTCAAGCGCGACGGCAACGAATACCAGATGACGTTCAAGGACGGCTTCAAGGCCTCCGAGCTGGAAATCGTCGGCACCGTCGGCAAGCGCAACACCGGCACCAGCGTGTTCTTCTCGCCGGACCCGAAGTATTTCGACTCCGCCAAGTTCTCCATCAGCCGCCTCAAGCACGTGCTCAAGGCCAAGGCCGTCCTGTGCCCGGGCCTGTCGGTGACCTTTGAGGACAAGAGCACCGGCGAGAAGGTCGAGTGGCATTACGAAGACGGCCTGCGCTCCTACCTGGTGGACGCGGTCAGCGAATTCGAACGCCTGCCGAACGAGCCGTTCTGCGGCAACCTGGCCGGCAACAAGGAAGCCGTGGACTGGGCGCTGCTGTGGCTGCCCGAAGGCGGCGACGCGGTGCAGGAAAGCTACGTCAACCTGATCCCCACGGCCCAGGGCGGCACCCACGTCAACGGTCTGCGCCAGGGCCTGCTCGATGCGATGCGCGAGTTCTGCGAGTTCCGCAGCCTGCTGCCGCGCGGCGTGAAGCTGGCGCCGGAAGACGTCTGGGAGCGCATCGCCTTCGTGCTGTCGATGAAGATGCAGGAGCCGCAGTTCTCCGGCCAGACCAAGGAGCGCCTGTCGTCCCGCGAGGCGGCGGCGTTCGTCTCCGGCGTGGTCAAGGATGCGTTCAGCCTGTGGCTCAACGCCAACCCGGAGACCGGCCTGGCCCTGGCGGAACTGGCGATCAACAACGCCGGCCGCCGCCTGAAGGCGAGCAAGAAGGTCGAGCGCAAGCGCATCACCCAGGGCCCGGCGCTGCCGGGCAAGCTGGCGGACTGCGCAGGCCAGGACCCGATGCGTTCCGAACTGTTCCTGGTGGAGGGCGACTCCGCCGGCGGCTCGGCCAAGCAGGCGCGGGACAAGGAATTCCAGGCGATCCTGCCGCTGCGCGGCAAGATCCTCAACACCTGGGAAGTCGACGGCAGCGAAGTGCTGGCCAGCCAGGAAGTGCACAACATCGCGGTGGCCATCGGTGTCGACCCGGGCGCCGAGGACATGAGCCAGCTGCGCTACGGCAAGATCTGCATCCTCGCCGACGCCGACTCCGACGGCCTGCACATCGCGACGTTGCTGTGCGCGCTGTTCGTCCAGCATTTCCGCCCGCTGGTGGATGCCGGCCACGTCTATGTCGCGATGCCGCCGCTGTTCCGCATCGACCTGGGCAAAGAGATCTACTACGCGCTGGACGAACCCGAGCGCGACGGGATCCTCGACCGCTTTGTGGCCGAGAAGAAGCGCGGCAAGCCGCAGGTCACCCGATTCAAGGGCCTGGGCGAGATGAACCCGCCGCAGCTGCGTGAAACCACCATGGATCCGAACACCCGGCGTCTGGTGCAACTGACGCTGGGCGACGACTACGCCCAGACCTCGGAAATCATGGACATGCTGCTGGCGAAGAAACGCGCCGGCGACCGCAAGACCTGGCTGGAGTCCAAGGGCAACCTCGCCGAGGTGCAGGCCTGATGCGGATTGGCGGGATCCTGGCGGGTGCGTTGCTGCTGGCTTCGACGTTTGCCTGGACAACGGCGTCCGCCGAGCCGGCGCCGCAGCTGCGGCTGCTGGCCGAGCATCCGGTCGAAGGCATGCGCGGCGGCAACCTGTCGGGGCTCGCGCTGTGCGGCAACGACCTGTGGACGGTGTCGGACCGCGACGATGACCAGATCTACCGCCTCGATACCCGCGACCCGGTCTGGCGCGCCGATGCCGTGCGCATCGACCCGCCGCCGGTGCCGGACAGCGGCCTGCCGTGGGGCATCAGCTCGCGCACCTGGGCGGCTTCGTTCGTGCGCGGCGGCGACCTGGACTTCGAAGGCATCGCCTGCGACGGCGCGGGCAACCGCTACATCGTCAGCGAGGCCCATGCGGCGGTGCTGCAAGTGCCTGCGCAAGGGCAGGCCGCTTGGCTGAAGATCTCGCCGCTGCTGGTGCGCGAAGCCCGGGCCAGCGGCATGCTGCTGCACTTCAACGCCTTGTTCGAAGGGCTGGCGGTCAACCCGGCGGGCGACCTGATGTGGCTGGCCGCCGAGCGCGAGCGCCGCGGCCTGCTGCGGATCAAGCGCCAGCAGACGGTGTGGGACTGCGACGGCGGCTGCGTGCTGCTCAGCGAAGCTGGCGTCGAGATGCAGCCCCCGCAGTTCCCCAAGGCCCGGGCGGTCACCCGTGATTTCGCCGACCTGTCGCTGTTCAACGGCAAGCTGTTCACCCTGGAGCGCAATGCGTACCAGATCTGCCGGCGTGACCTGGAGACGGCCAGGGTCGAGCGCTGCTGGTCGTTCGCCGAGGACGCCCTGCAGGAAAAACGGCGTTATCCACAGCCCTACGGGTTGGCGGAAGCGCTGGTGATCGACGCCCAGGGCGCCTGGATCGGCATCGACAACAACGACGGCGCCCGCGCCGACGGCGAGAAGCGGCCGATCGTCTGGCGTTTCGCCGCGCCGGACGGCGGCTGGAGCGCCAAGCCATGAGTCCGCAGGCTCCGGGCAAGCGCGCCGGCCGGGTGATGATGATCCTGGCCTGGTGCGCGGCGCTGTTTCTGGCCACGCGGTTCTTCGGCCAGTGGGAAGAGCGCCAGCAGAACCCCAACGTGGTGGTCAGCTCGGAGCAGGGCGACGGCTACATCGAAGTGAAGCTGGCCGGCAATGCCCAGGGGCATTTCGTCGCCAGCGGCCAGATCAACGGTCAGACGGTGGAGTTCATGCTCGACACCGGCGCGACCGACGTGTCGATCCCGGCGGAGCTGGCCGCGCGCCTGAAACTGGAAGAGGGTTTCGGTGTGACCCTGAGCACGGCCAACGGCCTGAGCCAGGCTTACCGCACCCGGATCGACCGCCTGCAACTGGGCGACATCGTGCTGCGGGACGTCCGCGCACTGGTGGCGCCGGGCCTGCACGGCGAGCAGGTGCTGCTCGGCATGAGCGCCCTGAACAAACTTGAATTCACCCAGCGCGGCGGCACCATGCTGCTGCGCCAGACAACGAACCGATGAGGCCCGCATGAGCGACTCCCTTGATCTCAGCCTGGACGGTGTGGAACGCCGGTCGCTGGCTGACTTCACCGAAAATGCCTACCTCAACTACTCCATGTACGTGATCATGGACCGTGCCCTGCCGCATATCGGCGACGGTCTGAAACCCGTGCAGCGGCGTATCGTCTACGCCATGAGCGAGCTGGGGCTGGATGCCGACGCCAAGCACAAGAAGTCGGCGCGCACCGTCGGCGACGTGCTCGGCAAGTTCCACCCCCACGGCGACTCGGCGTGCTACGAAGCGATGGTGCTGATGGCCCAGCCGTTCAGCTACCGCTACACGCTGGTGGACGGCCAGGGCAACTGGGGTGCGCCGGACGACCCGAAGTCCTTCGCCGCCATGCGCTACACCGAGGCGCGGCTGTCGCGCTATTCCGAAGTGCTGCTCAGCGAGCTGGGCCAGGGCACGGCGGACTGGGGGCCTAACTTCGACGGCACCTTGCAGGAGCCGCTGGTGCTGCCGGCGCGCTTGCCGAACATCCTGCTCAACGGCACCACCGGCATCGCGGTGGGCATGGCCACCGACGTGCCGCCGCACAACCTGCGGGAAGTCGCCAGCGCCTGCGTGCGCCTGCTCGATGAGCCGAAGGCCACGGTCGAGCAGCTCTGCGAGCACATCCAGGGCCCGGACTACCCGACCGAAGCGGAAATCATCACGCCGCGCGCCGACCTGGTGAAGATGTACGAGACCGGCAAGGGCTCGGTGCGCATGCGCGCCGTGTACCACGTCGAGGACGGCGACATCGTCATCACCGCGCTGCCGCACCAGGTCTCCGGGGCCAAGGTGCTGGAGCAGATCGCCGCGCTGATGCAGGCCAAGCCGTCGAAGGCGCCGCAGATCGCCGACCTGCGCGACGAGTCCGACCACGAGAACCCGTGCCGCATCGTGATCATCCCGGTCAACAGCCGCGTCGACCACGAAGCGCTGATGCAGCACCTGTTCGCCAGCACCGAGCTGGAGTCGACCTACCGGGTCAACGTCAACATCATCGGCCTGGACGGCAGGCCGCAGTTGAAGAACCTGCGCGCGCTGCTGGTGGAGTGGCTGGAATTCCGCGTGCAGACCGTTCGTCGCCGCCTGCAGTTCCGCCTCGACAAGGTCGAGCGTCGGCTGCACCTGTTGGACGGCTTGCTGATCGCCTACCTCAACCTGGATGAAGTGATCCACATCATCCGCACCGAGGATCAGCCCAAGGCCAAACTGATCGAGCGTTTCGCCCTCAGCGAAATCCAGGCCGACTACATCCTCGACACCCGCCTGCGTCAGTTGGCGCGGCTGGAAGAAATGAAGCTGCGCGACGAGCAAGACGAACTGCTCAAGGAGCAGGCCAAGCTGCAAGCCCTGCTGGGCAGCGAAGCCAAGCTGAAGAAACTGGTGCGCAGCGAACTGCTCAAGGACGCCGAGACCTACGGCGACGACCGCCGGTCGCCGATCGTCGAGCGCGCCGAGGCCAAGGCGCTGACCGAGCACGACCTGCTGCCGAACGAGAAAGTGACCGTTGTGCTGTCGGAAAAGGGCTGGATCCGCTCGGCCAAGGGCCACGAGATCGACGCCACCGGCCTGTCGTACAAGGCCGGGGACGGCTTCAAGACCTCGGCGGCGGGGCGCTCCAACCAGTTCGCGGTGTTCATCGATTCCACCGGTCGCAGCTACTCGCTGGCCGCGCACACCCTGCCGTCGGCCCGGGGCCAGGGCGAGCCGCTGACCGGCCGCCTGACGCCGCCGCCCGGCGCCACCTTCGAATGCGTGCTGATGCCTGAAGACGACGCGATGTACGTGATCGCGTCCGACGCCGGCTACGGTTTCGTGGTCAAGGGCGAGGACCTGCAGGCCAAGAACAAGGCCGGCAAGGCCCTGCTGAGCCTGCCGAACAACGCCAAGGTGATCGCGCCGCGTCCGGTGGCCGACCGTGAGCAGAACTGGCTGGCGTCGGTGACGACCGAGGGTCGCCTGCTGATCTTCAAGATCAGCGATCTGCCACAATTGGGTAAGGGCAAGGGCAACAAGATCATCGGCATTCCCGGTGAGCGCGTGGCCAGCCGCGAAGAATACGTCACGGACATCGCCGTCCTTCCGGAAGGCGCCACCTTGGTGCTGCAGGCCGGAAAACGTACCTTGTCGCTGAAGGCCGACGACCTCGAGCACTACAAGGGTGAGCGCGGTCGGCGGGGCAACAAGTTGCCGCGGGGCTTCCAGCGGGTGGACGCGCTGCTCGTCGAATAACTCAATGAGGCGTCCCAGAGCGCCCGATCCACGATTTAACGCGTGGATCGACGCTTTGGCGCTGGAGTCGGAACGCATATTCACGGATGATATGGCCTTTCCAGCGCCGGCGTGGCCGCGCGTTCTTCATGTTTATTGAGTATTTTCACTGTGGTCAGCCTTGTGGCGGCCACCTGGACGGGACGATGACTGCTCTGCGCCTTCCTCTAATTTTGTTGCTCGCCGGCGTTCTTGGCCTGGCGGGCTGCAGCGTTCACCAGCCGGTGTCGCTGTATCAGCTGGACAGCGGAAGTCCGGCTCAGCCTGCGCAAAGCGCGGGCATGGCGGTTTTGCTGGGCCCTGTGGTGGTCGCCGACTACCTGCAACGCGAAACCCTGCTGCAGCGCCAGCCCGACGGCAGCCTGCAGGCCTCCGCCGACGGCCGCTGGGCCGGCAGCCTTTCGTCGGATATCGACCAGTTGCTGCTGCGCCAGGTCGCCGGCCATCTGGACAGCCAGCGTGTGGTGCTGGCGCCCGCCACCCAGGGCTTCACCCCGGACGTGCAGGTGCTGCTGACCATCACCCGTCTGGACTCCGGCACTTCGCAGCCGGCGATCCTCGATGCGCAATGGCGTCTGCTCGACCGCCGTGGCCAGGTGCGGGACAACCGCATCGTCCACCTGCAAGAGCTGCACGCCGGCAGCACCGCTTCGCAGGTCCAGGCCCAGGGCATCCTGCTGCAGCGCCTGGCGGAGCAACTGTCGGTGGCGCTCAAGCCGCTGGCCAACCAGCCTCCGGTGGCCGAAGTGCCGCGCAAACCGGCCCCCAAACCGGCAGCGCCGGCGGCGGAAGCCGAGAAGCAGCCGAAGATCCCGATGGCCTCGCCGATCCGCACCGACATGGAAGTATTCCGCTTCTGAGGTCGCACCGATCCAATGAAAATGCCCGCCTTGTGCGGGCTTTTTCTTGCCTGTCGCTTCTGATGACACCGCAATTCCCTGTAGGAGCCAGCCTGCTGGCGATGGCGGTGGGTCAGGCGCCGGAGAGGTCGGCAGTGTCGGCCTCTTCGCTTGCAGGCAAGCTCCCACAGGTTTTTGGGGTGGGCACAGAACCTGTCATCACCCGGGATACCTGTGGGAGCCAGCCTGCTGGCGATGGCGGTGGGTCAGGCACCAGGGATGTCGGCAGTGTCGGTCTGATCGCTTGCAGGCAAGCTTCCACAGGTTTTTGGGGTGGGCACAGAACCTGTCATCACCCGGGATACCTGTGGGAGCCAGCCTGCTGGCGATGGCGGTGGGTCAGGCACCAGGGATGTCGGCAGTGCCAGCCTGATCGCTTGCAGGCAAGCTCCCACAGGTTTTGGAGTGGCCGCAGATTCTGCATACACCCGGGATACCTGTGGGAGCCAGCCTGCTGGCGATGGCGGTGGGTCAGGCAA
>NZ_JBIVHR010000125.1:0-14515 GCF_044749305.1 Pseudomonas sp. NPDC089534
CGCCAGGTGCGCAACGATCGGCTGGCCGGAGGAGATGCCGCCCAGGATGCCGCCGCCTGAGGAGAAAATTAGAAATGACCTTCGTCGTCACCGACAACTGCATCAAGTGCAAGTACACCGACTGCGTAGAAGTCTGTCCGGTGGACTGCTTCTACGAAGGCCCGAACTTCCTGGTGATCCACCCGGACGAGTGCATCGACTGCGCCCTGTGCGAACCGGAATGCCCGGCCGTGGCCATTTTCTCCGAAGATGAAGTGCCGGAAGAGATGCAAGAGTTCATCCAGCTGAACGTCGAGCTGGCCGAGATCTGGCCGAACATCACCGAGAAGAAGGATTCGCTGCCGGACGCCGCAGAGTGGGATGGCGTCAAAGGCAAGATCAAAGACCTCGAACGCTGATCCGTCCCGCGCTCGACAGAAAAGGCCCCTTGCGGGCCTTTTTGCTTTTCTGCAGGCGAAAAAAAGGGGCGGTTTGACCCGCCCACATTTTTTCCCTATTCCCTGTGTTCCTTTTCATCGTCCTGATGAATCGCATCCTGCGATGTCCATTCCCCTCTTCCTTGAAGGGCGTGTCTGTCCGTCGACACAACCCAGATACTAAAGAGTTCCCCGCCAAGAGCAATCGCCCGCCAGCGCCAGAACGGACTGTCATAAGTGCTTAATTTTTATAAATAATCAATAAAATCAGATAGTTATGAACTTGAATTACGCTTAATGGACGTCTACGGAAGTGTAAACATAGTGAACACTTACGAAACTGTCAGCCAAGGCTTACAACGCGAGACTACAAACTTCGGAGCGAAGAGCCAGTGGAGAGGGAGTTTGCTTGTGGCGAGGGAGCTTGCTCCCGCTGGACTGCGCAGCAGGCCCATTGTTGGGGGCCGCTGCGCGCCCGCCCCAGCGGGAGCAAGCTCCCTCGCCACAGGCGCTCTCCTGAACATCAGTGCTCTCCTGAGCACAGGCAAAGGCAGACAACAAAAAGCCCCGATCCAGTCGGGGCTTTTTGTGGGCGATCAGGTGAGGCGCCTATTGGAACAGCGACTCGCTCGACAGGCCATTCTTCTCGAGGATTTCCCGAAGGCGTTTGAGGCCTTCCACCTGGATCTGCCTCACCCGTTCCCGGGTCAGGCCGATCTCCAGGCCTACATCCTCCAGCGTGCTACTCTCGTGGCCGCGCAGACCGAAACGGCGCACCACCACCTCGCGCTGCTTGTCGGTCAGCTCCGAGAGCCATTGATCGATGCTCTGCGACAGGTCGTCGTCCTGCAGCAGTTCGCACGGATCGGTCGGACGGTCGTCCGTCAGGGTGTCCAGCAGGGTTTTGTCCGAGTCCGGCCCCAGCGAGACGTCGACCGAAGAAACCCGCTCGTTCAGGCCCAGCATGCGCTTGACCTCGCCCACCGGTTTTTCCAGCTGGTTGGCGATTTCTTCGGGTGAGGGTTGGTGGTCGAGCTTTTGCGTCAGCTCCCGTGCGGCCCGCAGGTACACGTTGAGTTCCTTGACCACATGAATCGGCAGCCGGATGGTCCGGGTCTGGTTCATGATCGCGCGTTCGATGGTCTGGCGGATCCACCAGGTTGCGTAGGTCGAGAAGCGGAAGCCGCGCTCGGGATCGAACTTTTCCACCGCCCGGATCAGCCCGAGGTTGCCCTCTTCGATCAGATCCAGCAGCGACAGCCCCCGATTGACGTAACGCCGGGCGATCTTCACCACCAGCCGCAGGTTACTTTCGATCATGCGCTTGCGCCCGGCAGGGTCGCCACTTTGCGACAGGCGCGCAAAATGAACTTCTTCTTCCGGCGAGAGCAAGGGGGAAAAGCCGATTTCGTTGAGGTACAGCTGCGTGGCATCGAGCGCCCGCGTGTAGTCGATGTACTTGTGTTGCTTAAGTGAAGCGGAGTGTTTGGATTTGGCACGAACGGAAGGTGGAGCTGCCCCTTCATCATTCGACATCGAATCCGTATCGATGGCGGCCTCCATCAGGAGAACCTCATCGTCGATGTCAAACTCCGGCACTTCTTTACTGAGAGCCATTGTTATAGTCCTTTGGTGAGTTCGACCCCAAGCTCAAGCGACGCCTCTATCCTTGGCAGCGCTGGAGCCTGTCCCCTCTACGCGACGGAACAGGCTGGCTTCAAATCAACGTCGAGGCAGGAACTGCAGCGGATCCACAGGTTTACCTTGTCGGCGAATCTCAAAATGCAGTTTCACCCGGTCTGTACCCGTTGACCCCATTTCGGCAATTGTCTGTCCGACCTTGACCTGCTGCCCCTCCCGTACCAAAAGCCTGCGGTTGTGGCCGTAGGCGCTGACGTAGGTTTCGCTGTGTTTGATGATGACCAATTCGCCGTAGCCCCTTAAGCCACTCCCGGCGTAAACCACCGTCCCATCAGACGCAGCTAAAACAGGCTGTCCCAAATCTCCGGCGATATCAATTCCTTTATTCAAACTACCGTTTGAAGAGAATTTGCCAATGAGAATGCCATTAGATGGCCATCCCCAGCCGGTCGGGGCCGGGCCCGGAGGAGGCAGTGGAGCGGGTGCGGATTTGCTGGCGACGGACGGTACGACCACCGTGGAAGCGGCCCCGGAACCCGTGGTTGTGGTGGTCGTCGTGCCATTCGCCTGGCGCCGGATTACCGTGGTTTTGCTCGACGAGGAAGGCGTTGAACCGCCGCTGGCCGCGACGGCGGCCGGCGTTGAACCGGTACGTCCGTCGAAGCGAATCGTCTGACCCGGATGGATCGTGTACGGCGTAGGAATGTTGTTCCGGGCGGCGAGGGCTTTGTAGTCCCAGCCGTAGCGGAAAGCGATCGAAAACAGGGTATCGCCCGGACGGACCACATACTGTCCGGTCGTGACGACGGGACGCTGGGGAGCCGCGCTGTTGCGGTCGACGACCCGGACATTGTTCGATTTGGTGCTGGAGCAACCGACCAGCAAGGTGCTCAAGACAAGGCCAGTCACCAGGCGCTGAAAGCTCGTGTTACCCATACGCTGCGCAATGACTGTGAGACTCACCCGCCGCTCCCTTCTTGGTGGCTGAAAAAATGAAATGCCGGACTCCGGCGTGAAGTGTCGCAAGTATAACGGGCCGCAGCCGCTTTACCTTTAATGAAGCGAACTGCCGTCGCGCACACGTTTGCCTGATGGCGATCGGCAGTGTTTACGCCATCGCCGCCGGTGTAAGACCTGGCCGGACGACAGGAATTCAGCGCCTGCGAAAAGATGCTCAGGCCAACGGTCCGTTGAGCAAAGGCACGAAGCGCACCGCCCCCAGGACGTGCCGGGAAAAGCCATTCTCTTCACGCACGATCAGCATCAGTTGCTGCACTTCCCCGGAGCCGACCGGAATCACCATCCGCCCGCCCGGCGCCAGTTGGTCGAGCAAGGCCTGGGGCACGTCCGTGGCCACCGCCGTGACGATGATGCCGTTGTACGGCGCCAGCGCCGACCAGCCTTCCCAGCCGTCGCCCCAACGGAACACCACATTACGCAGGTTCAGTTCGACCAGGCGTTCCTTGGCCCGGTCCTGCAGGACCTTGATCCGCTCGACCGAGAACACCCGCTCCACCAGCTGCGACAGCACCGCTGTCTGGTAGCCGGAACCGGTGCCGATCTCCAGCACCTTGTCCAGCGGCCCCGCCTCCAGCAGCAGCTCGCTCATGCGCGCCACCATATAAGGCTGGGAGATGGTCTGGTTGTTGCCGATCGGCAGCGCGGTGTCCTCGTAGGCGCGATGCGCCAGCGCCTCATCGACGAACAGATGGCGCGGCGTGCGGCGGATCACTTCCAACACGCTGGCGTTGGACACCCCTTCTTCGTACAAACGCTGGATCAGGCGCTCGCGGGTACGCTGGGAAGTCATGCCGATGCCGCTGCGCAGCCTGTCGTCTTGTTCTCGAGCCATCAGTTCAAGCCCTCCAGCCAGCCGTCGAGGCTTCTGAACGCATCATTGAAGGTGCGATCGAGCTGCAGCGGCGTGATGGACACAAAACCCTGCATCACCGCGTGGAAGTCGGTGCCCGGGCCGCCATCCTCGGCGTCGCCGGCGGCGGCGATCCAGTAGCCGGCCCGGCCCCGCGGATCGACCACCTTCATCGGCGCCGCCGCACGGGCGCGGTGCCCCAGGCGGGTCAACTGAATGCCGCGGATGCGGTCGATCGGCAGGTTGGGAATGTTCACGTTCAGCACCGTGCGCGGCGGCAGGTCGAGCCCGGCATGGGCCTCCACCAGCTTGCGCGCGAAGTGGGCGGCCGTGGGCAGGTTTTCCACCTGCCGCGAGACCAGCGAGAAGGCAAACGAAGGACGCTCGAGGAAACGCCCCTCCAGGGCCGCCGCCACCGTTCCGGAATACAGCACGTCATCGCCCAGGTTGGCGCCCAGGTTGATGCCCGAGACCACCATGTCCGGCTCGCGCTCCAGCAAACCGTTGAGCCCCAGGTGCACGCAGTCGGTCGGCGTGCCGTTGAGGCCGATGAAACCGTTGGCCAGGTATTGCGGATGCAGCGGACGGTCGAGCGTCAGCGAACTGCTGGCGCCGCTCTTGTCCTGCTCCGGGGCGATAACCACGCATTCGGTGTAATCCGCCAGCGCACCATACAGCGCGGCGAGACCGGGTGCGGTTACCCCATCGTCGTTAGAAATCAGAATACGCATGGGCTGTCCGTCTGCCCCACCGGCACCAGATCTACGAGTTCGCGCACCAATGCGGTGGCGAAGCATCCGGCCGGGAGGACGAATTCCAGTTGCAGAATGTCAGGCTCGGGATAATGCCACGTCAACCCGCCAATGGGCAGTCGCAGGATGCGACGTTCGTGGCTCATGCCGGCGTTGATCAACCAATCGCGCAGATCCGCTTCGCGCGCGGCGATCCCCTGCTCCAGATCATGGACAGCGCCGGCCGCCGGCGAGTCACCTTCGCCCCACTGGGGACCGGTCGGATGCAGGTCGAGAATCGCCAGGCGCGGATCGTCGCACTCGGCTTCACCGGCCGGAAAGAAGCTGCGGCTGTCGGTGAACGCCAGCAGGTCGCCGACCTGGGCGCGCTGCCAGGAACCGTCGGCGACCCGCGCCGCCAGCACCTGATTGAACAGATAGCTGCGCGCCGCCGACAGCAGCCGTGAGCGCACGTTGCGCTGCTCCGGCAATGCCTTGCGCGCAGCCCAGGAGCGGGCGTCGACCACGTTGCCGCCGTCATGGCCGAAGCGCTGGGCGCCGAAGTAGTTCGGAATGCCCTGCCTGGCGATGCGTTGCAGGCGCTCCTCAAGGGCCGCCTTGTCGCCGGCCAGCTGCGTCAGGCGCAGGGTGAAGCCATTGGCCGAGTGCGCGCCGCGCTGCAGCTTGCGCTTGTGGCGGGTGGTCTTGAGGATCTTCAGCGTGTCGTTTTCCGCCGCCGACAGATCCGGATCGGCCTTGCCCGGCAGCTGCACGCTGAACCACTGACGGGTCAGCGCCTGACGATCCTTGAGCCCGGCGTAACTCACCGTGCGCAGCGGCACGCCGGCAGCCTTGGCGATCCGGCGCGCCGCCTCCTCGGTGTTCAGGCCGCGCTTCTCCACCCAAATCCACAAATGCTCACCGTCGCCGGTGAACGGGATGTCGAGCACTTCATCGACCTGGAAGTCTTCTGCGACGGCTTTGAGCACCGCGGTGCCGAGCGCGTCGCCATGGGCCCGCGGCCCAAGCAGTTGAAATTCGTTCATGCGCGCAGCAACAACGCAACGGAATGGACGGCGATGCCTTCTTCACGACCGACGAAGCCGAGCTTCTCGGTGGTGGTGGCCTTCACGTTGACCTGATCGAGTTCCACCTGGAGGTCGGCGGCGATCAGGGCGCGCATCGTTTCGATGTGGGGTGCCATTTTCGGGGCCTGGGCCACGATGGTGTTGTCGACGTTGCCGACCTTCCAGCCCTTGGCATGGATCAGGCCGACCACGTGGCGCAGCAGCGCGCGGCTGTCGGCGCCCTTGAACTGCGGGTCGGTGTCCGGGAAGTGCTTGCCGATGTCGCCCAGCGCCGCGGCGCCGAGCAGGGCGTCGCTCAAGGCGTGCAGCAGGACGTCACCGTCGGAGTGGGCGAGCAGGCCGAAGCCGTGCGCGATCCGCACGCCGCCCAGAGTAATGAAATCGCCTTCAGCGAAACGGTGAACATCGTAGCCGTGGCCAATACGCATAAAAAAACGCCCCGATTTTGGTCAGGGCGTGATTCTACCTGCTTTGAAGGGCATTAGGCGCCTAGCGCGCGTGCGTGATGCCGCAAGTGGTCGTCGATGAAGCTTGAGATGAAGAAATAGCTGTGGTCGTAACCCGGCTGCAGGCGCAACGTCAGCGGATGTCCCGCTTGTTTTGCCGCTTGCTGCAGGGCCTCGGGCTTGAGCTGATTGGCCAGGAAATCATCGCGGTCGCCTTGATCGACCAGCAACGGCAGCTTTTCTTCGGCCTCGGCGATCAGCGCACAGGCATCCCACTCGCGCCACTTCGAACGATCTTCCCCCAGGTAACGGGAGAACGCCTTCTGGCCCCAAGGACAATCCATCGGATTGTTGATCGGCGAGAACGCCGACACCGACCGGTAGCGTCCCGGATTGCGCAAGGCACACACCAGCGCACCGTGGCCGCCCATGGAATGGCCGCTGACGCTGCGCTTGTCCGACGCAGGGAAATGCGCTTCAACCAGCGAAGGCAATTCCTGCACGACGTAGTCATGCATCCGATAGTGCCGGGACCAAGGCTCCTGGGTGGCATTGACGTAAAACCCGGCGCCGAGGCCGAAATCCCACGCCCCGTCCGGGTCGCCCGGCACCTCTGCGCCCCGTGGGCTGGTGTCCGGCGCCACGATGATCAGGCCGAGCTCGGCGGCCATGCGCAGGGCGCCGGCCTTCTGCATGAAGTTCTCGTCGGTGCAGGTCAGCCCCGACAGCCAGTACAGCACCGGCAGCTTGCCGCCCTGCTCCGCCTGCGGCGGCAGGTACACGGCGAACACCATGTCGCAGCCCAGCACGTCGGAGCGGTGCCGGTAGCGCTTGTGCCAGCCGCCGAAACTTTTCTGACAGGAGATGTTTTCCAGAGTCATGGGGGTCTCCCAGTCTCAAGCCGCAAGCTTCAAGCGGCAAGCATTCAGGCGCTTGCCGCTTGAGGCTCGAAGCCTGAAGCTGCCTCAAAAATGAATGACGGTGCGGATGCTCTTGCCTTCATGCATCAGGTCGAAGGCCTTGTTGATGTCTTCCAGGCCCATGGTGTGGGTGATGAAGGTGTCCAGCGGGATCTCACCGCTCTGGGCCATGTCGACGTAGCTCGGCAGCTCGCTGCGGCCGCGCACGCCGCCGAACGCCGAACCGCGCCAGACGCGGCCGGTCACCAGCTGGAACGGACGGGTGGCGATTTCCTGCCCGGCACCGGCCACGCCGATGATCACCGACTCGCCCCAGCCCTTGTGGCAGCACTCCAGCGCGGCGCGCATCAGCTGCACGTTGCCGATGCATTCGAAGGAGAAGTCGACGCCGCCGTCGGTCATGTCGACGATCACTTCCTGGATCGGACGATCGAAGTCTTTCGGGTTCACGCAATCGGTGGCGCCCAGCTGTTTGGCGATCTCGAACTTGGCCGGGTTGATGTCGATGGCGATGATCCGCGAAGCCTTGGCCTTCACCGCGCCGATCACCGCCGACAGGCCGATGCCGCCCAGGCCGAAGATGGCCACGGTGTCGCCCGGCTGGACCTTGGCGGTGTTGATCACCGCACCGATCCCGGTGGTGACGCCGCAACCCAGCAGGCAGACCTTCTCCAGCGGCGCGTCCTTGGCGATCTTGGCCACGGAGATTTCCGGCAGCACGGTGTACTCGGAGAACGTCGAGGTGCCCATGTAGTGGAAAATCGTTTCGCCCTTGTAGGAAAAGCGCGAAGTGCCGTCCGGCATCAGGCCTTTGCCCTGGGTGGCGCGAATGGCCTGGCACAGGTTGGTCTTGCCCGACTTGCAGAATTTGCACTGACCGCATTCCGGGGTGTACAGCGGAATCACGTGGTCGCCCACCGCCACCGACGTCACGCCTTCGCCGATGGCTTCGACGATCGCGCCGCCTTCATGGCCGAGGATCGACGGGAAAATCCCTTCCGGGTCGGCGCCGGACAGGGTGTAGGCGTCGGTGTGGCACACCCCGGTGGCCACCACGCGAAGCAGCACCTCGCCGGCCTTCGGCATGGCGACATCGACTTCAACGATTTCCAGCGGCTTCTTGGCCCCGAAGGCTACGGCGGCGCGCGACTTGATCATCCTGACTCTCCCAGTGAATTAAAACGAGACAAGGAGTGTAATCCATGGCTTCCCAGTGAATAATCCGGGCAAAAGCAAAACATTATTGCTGCATAGGGATAATCCAATGTCCGAAAACCGCTGGGAAGGCATCGACGAGTTTGTCGCCGTGGCCGAATGCAGTCAGTTCACCGCCGCCGCTGATCGCTTGGGTGTTTCCTCTTCCCACATCAGCCGCCAGATCGCGCGACTGGAAGAGCGCCTGCAGACCCGTTTGCTCTACCGCAGCACGCGGCGGGTGACGCTGACCGAGGCGGGACAGACGTTCCTGCAGCATTGCCAGCGCTTGCAGGACGGTCGCGAAGAAGCGCTGCGCGCCGTCGGAGACCTGGCCAGCGAGCCCAAAGGCATGCTGCGCATGACCTGCGCCGTGGCCTACGGCGAACGCTTCATCGTGCCGCTGGTGACGCGGTTCATGGGGCACTATCCGCAACTGCGGGTCGACATCGAACTGACCAACCGCCAGCTCGACCTGGTGCACGACGGCCTTGACCTGGCGATCCGCCTGGGCCGCCTGCAGGATTCGCGGCTGGTCGCCACCCGGCTGGCGCCACGGCGCATGTACCTGTGCGCATCGCCCTCCTACCTTGAACGGTACGGCCGCCCGCACAGCCTGTCGGAGCTGAGCCGGCACAATTGCCTGATCGGCAGTTCGGACATCTGGCAACTGGAGCAGAACGGGCGGGAGTTTTCCCAGCGGGTGCAGAGCAACTGGCGCTGCAACAGCGGGCAAGCGGTGCTGGATGCGGCGCTGCAAGGGGTGGGGCTGTGCCAGTTGCCGGACTACTACGTGCTGGAGCATCTGCACAGCGGCGCGTTGATTTCGCTGCTGGAAGCCCATCAGCCGCCGAACACGGCCGTGTGGGCGCTGTACCCGCAACAACGGCATCTGTCGCCGAAGGTGCGCAAGCTGGTGGATTTTCTCAAGGAGGGGTTGGCGGAACGGCCGGAGTACCGCAACTGAAAGCAGGCGGGAAGAGAAAACTGTGGGAGCCAGCCTGCTGGCGATAGCGTCAGTGAGGACGCCGCATCACAAGAAAGCAATCTGACAGACACCGCCTGCACTCAGCGGCGGTTCGCCCAACGCTGACGCAGCCACTCCAGGTCTTCCGGCCGGGTGACTTTGAGGTTGTCCGCCCGCCCTTCGATCAGGCGCGGCGCAAGGCCGGCCCACTCCATCGCCGAGGCTTCGTCGGTGATCACCGCATCCGCCACCAGGCTGTCGGCCAGCGCCCGGTGCAAGGCGCCCAGGCGGAACATCTGCGGCGTGTAGGCCTGCCAGATCACGCTGCGGTCGACGGTTTCGACCACGCGCCCCTGTTTGTCGACACGTTTGAGGGTGTCCCGCGCCGGAACCGCCAGCAACCCGCCGACCGGGTCGTGCGCCAGCTCGGTGAGCAGCTTGTCCAGGTCATTGCGGCTCAGGTTGGGACGCGCGGCGTCGTGCACCAGCACCCAATCGTCATCGCCGGCGCCCTGGGCATGCAGATGCAGCAAGGCATTGAGCACCGAACCTGAACGCTCGGCGCCGCCATCGACCCGCTGAATGCGCGAGTCGCCGGCACAGGCCAGGTTCGGCCAGTAAGGATCATCGACAGCAAGACTGACCACCAGGCCCTTGAGGCTCGGGTGATCGAGGAAACAGCCGAGGCTGTGTTCGAGAATGGTGCGTCCGCCCAGTTGCAGGTACTGCTTGGGACGGTCCGCGGCCATGCGGGCACCGATGCCCGCGGCAGGAATCACGGCCCAGAAGGCCGGAAGAACATCGCTCATTGGGCCAACTGGTAAAGGGTTTCACCGTCCTTGACCATGCCCAGCTCATGGCGGGCCCGCTCTTCAACGGTCTCCATGCCTTTCTTCAACTCGCTGACTTCGGCGTCCATCACCCGGTTGCGCTCCAGCAAGGCTTCGTTCTCGGCGCGCTGGTCGTCGATTTGCTGAGTCAGCTCGGCCACTTGCGCCAGGCTGCCGTTACCCACCCACAGGCGGTATTGCAGACCGGCCAGCAGCAGAAGCAGGACGAGAAACAACCAATAGGGACTGCGCATCGAATATCAGGTATCCAGTGAAAAAAGACAGCCACGCAAAACGTTGAAGCATCTGATAGCACGAAGCCTGGAAGATCCAGGCTTGTGCTGATAAGGCATCAGATTAGTGGCAAATCCATCGCTGTCACGACTTTTCCGACACAATCCGGTGTCCTTTTTACCTTTTACGGCTTAACCGCGGAACTCGCCACGACCGTTGTACTTGGCCTTGCCGTTCAACTGCTCTTCGATACGCAGCAGTTGGTTGTACTTGGAGACGCGGTCGGAACGGCACAGGGAGCCGGTCTTGATCTGGCCGGCCGAGGTGCCCACAGCCAGGTCGGCGATGGTCGAGTCTTCGGTTTCGCCGGAGCGGTGCGAGATCACGGCGGTGTAGCCGGCAGCCTTGGCCATCTGGATGGCTTCCAGGGTTTCGGTCAGGGTGCCGATCTGGTTGAACTTGATCAGGATCGAGTTGGCGATGTTCTTCTCGATGCCTTCCTTCAGGATCTTGGTGTTGGTCACGAACAGGTCGTCGCCGACCAGCTGCACCTTGTCGCCGATCTTGTCGGTCAGGATCTTCCAGCCAGCCCAGTCGGACTCGTCCAGGCCGTCTTCGATCGAGATGATCGGGAAACGCTCGGTCAGGCCCTTGAGGTAGTCGGCGAAACCGGCGGCGTCGAAGGACTTGCCTTCGCCGGACAGGTTGTACTTGCCGTCTTCGAAGAATTCGCTGGCCGCGCAGTCCAGGGCCAGGGTCACGTCGGTGCCCAGCTTGTAGCCGGCGTTGGCGACGGCTTCGGCGATGGCCGACAGCGCGTCTTCGTTGGAGGCCAGGTTAGGCGCGAAACCGCCTTCGTCACCCACGGCGGTGTTCAGGCCACGGGCCTTCAGCACGGCTTTGAGGTGGTGGAAGATCTCGGTGCCCATGCGCAGGCCTTCGGAGAACGACTTGGCGCCGACCGGCTGCACCATGAATTCCTGGATGTCGACGTTGTTGTCCGCGTGCTCGCCGCCGTTGATGATGTTCATCATCGGAACCGGCATCGAGTAGACGCCCGGAGTGCCGTTCAGGTTGGCGATGTGGGCGTACAGCGGCAGGTCCTGGTCCTGCGCGGCAGCCTTGGCGGCGGCCAGGGACACGGCGAGGATGGCGTTGGCGCCCAGGGTCGCCTTGTTTTCGGTGCCGTCCAGCTTGATCATCGCGTGGTCCAGGGCTTTCTGGTCGCTTGGGTCTTTGCCCAGCAGCAGTTCGCGGATCGGACCGTTGATGTTGGCAACTGCCTTGAGCACACCCTTGCCCAGGTAACGGCTCTTGTCGCCATCACGCAGCTCGAGCGCTTCACGCGAGCCAGTGGAAGCACCGGACGGCGCGCAGGCGCTGCCGATGATGCCGTTATCGAGAAGCACGTCCGCTTCCACGGTGGGGTTGCCACGGGAGTCGAGAACTTCACGACCTTTGATGTCGACGATTTTTGCCATTGTTGTAAACACTCCAAAGTTGACGAAAACGACGCAGCTAGAGGAAATCTTTGACCGTCGGCAAGGGGTGTGCAGCAGGCAGTCTTGCAGACGACAAGGCTCAAACCCGAAGGTCTGAGCCAGGAATCGTGCGGTACTTTACCGGAGAAATGAGGCTTACGCGGTTTCTACCGTCGGAAAACTCTTCACCAGTTCGTCCAGGGCCTTGAGCTGGGCCAGGAACGGCTCCAGCTTGTCCAGGCGCAGGGCGCAAGGACCGTCGCATTTGGCGTTGTCCGGATCCGGATGCGCTTCGAGGAACAGCCCGGCCAGCGACTGGCTCATGCCGGCCTTGGCCAGGTCGGTGACCTGGGCGCGGCGGCCGCCGGCGGAGTCGGAACGGCCGCCCGGCATCTGCAGCGAGTGGGTCACGTCGAAGAACACCGGGTATTCGAACTGCTTCATGATGCCGAAGCCGAGCATGTCGACCACGAGGTTGTTGTAGCCGAAGCTCGAACCGCGTTCGCAGAGGATCAACTGATCGTTGCCCGCCTCCACGCACTTGTTCAGGATGTGTTTCATCTCCTGGGGTGCGAGGAACTGGGCCTTCTTGATGTTGATCACGGCGCCTGTCTTGGCCATCGCGACCACGAGGTCGGTCTGGCGCGACAGGAAGGCCGGCAACTGGATGATGTCGCAGACCTCGGCGACGGGCAGGGCCTGGTCCGGCTCATGGACGTCGGTGATGATCGGCACGCCGAAGGCCTGTTTGATGTCCTGGAAGATGCGCAGGCCCTCTTCCAGGCCAGGACCGCGGTAGGAGGTCACAGAAGACCGGTTGGCCTTGTCGAAGCTGGCCTTGAACACGTAAGGGATACCGAGCTTTTCGGTGACCTTCACGTATTCCTCGCAAACCTGCATGGCCATGTCGCGGCTTTCCAGCACGTTCATGCCGCCGAACAGCACCATGGGCTTGTCGTTGGCAATCTCGATGTCGCCGACGCGGATGATCTTCTGTGCCATCGGGTTACGCCTTCTTCTGGTGTTGAGCCAACGCCGCCTTGACGAAGCCGCTGAACAGCGGATGGCCATCGCGCGGGGTCGAGGTGAACTCAGGGTGGAACTGGCAGGCGACGAACCATGGATGGTCCGGCGCCTCGACCACTTCAACCAGCGCAGCATCGGAAGAACGACCGGAAATCTTCAGGCCGGCCTCGATGATTTGCGGCAGCAGGTTGTTGTTCACTTCGTAACGGTGACGGTGACGCTCGACGATCACGTCCTTGCCGTAGCAGTCGTGCACCTTGGAGCCGGCTTCAAGCAGGCATTCCTGTGCGCCGAGACGCATGGTGCCGCCCAGATCGGACGCTTCGGTACGGGTTTCGACAGCGCCGGTGGCGTCAGCCCACTCAGTGATCAGACCCACGACCGGATGGCCGCTGGCACGGTCGAACTCGGTGGAGTTGGCGTCCTTCCAGCCCAGCACGTTACGGGCGAACTCGATGACCGCCACTTGCATGCCGAGGCAGATGCCCAGGTACGGCACCTTGTTTTCGCGGGCGTACTGGACGGCGGTGATCTTGCCTTCCACGCCGCGCAGGCCGAAGCCGCCAGGCACCAGGATCGCGTCGACGCCTTCCAGCAGCGCGGTGCCCTGGTTCTCGATGTCTTCGGAATCGATGTAGCGCAGGTTGACCTTGGTGCGGTTGGTGATGCCGGCGTGACTCATCGCTTCGATCAGCGATTTGTAGGCGTCCAGCAGCTCCATGTACTTGCCGACCATGGCGATGGTGACTTCATGCTCAGGGTTGAGCTTGGCGTCGACGACCTTTTCCCACTCGGACAGGTCGGCGCCGTTGCACTGCAGGCCGAAGCGCTCGACGACGAAGTCGTCCAGGCCCTGGGCGTGCAGCACGGCCGGGATCTTGTAGATGGTGTCGACGTCTTCCAGGGAGATCACCGCACGCTCTTCAACGTTGGTGAACAGGGCGATCTTGCGGCGCGAGGACACATCCACCGGATGGTCGGAGCGGCAGATCAGCACGTCAGGCTGCAGGCCGATGGAGCGCAGTTCCTTCACGGAATGCTGGGTCGGCTTGGTCTTGGTCTCGCCGGCGGTGGCGATGTACGGAACCAGCGTCAGGTGCATCAGCATCGCGCGCTTGGAACCGACTTCCACACGCAGTTGGCGGATGGCTTCGAGGAACGGTTGCGACTCGATGTCGCCGACGGTGCCGCCGATCTCCACCAGGGCCACGTCGGCATCGCCGGCGCCCTTGATGATGCGACGCTTGATTTCGTCGGTGATGTGCGGGATCACCTGGATGGTGGCGCCCAGGTAGTCACCGCGGCGCTCTTTGCGCAGCACGTGCTCGTAGACGCGACCGGTGGTGAAGTTGTTGTTCTGGGTCATGGTCGTGCGGATGAACCGCTCGTAGTGGCCCAGGTCGAGGTCGGTCTCGGCGCCGTCGTGGGTGACGAACACTTCACCGTGCTGGAACGGGCTCATGGTGCCTGGATCGACGTTGATGTACGGATCCAGCTTGAGCATGGTGACCTTGAGCCCCCGCGCCTCCAGGATGGCCGCCAATGAAGCCGAGGCAATGCCTTTCCCCAATGAAGAAACAACACCGCCCGTGACGAATATGTAGCGCGTCATGAAAAACCCTAGAAGTCTGCGTTAAAGCGGTCCGAGCCGCCGGGCGGGTGACCAAGCAT
>NZ_JBIVHR010000126.1:0-14431 GCF_044749305.1 Pseudomonas sp. NPDC089534
CGTACGCATTCACCCTCTTTAAGATCGATAGCGGGAATAAACAGCATCTGGCAAACCTTCAGATTTGAATGTTCAGCTTGGCTCGGAAATCAGTTTTTCTCGAGCGCCCACAGGTCGCTTTCGATGCTTTCAAACCGCTCCTTGAGCTGGGTCTGCACATCGAAGATCGCCCTGTTGTAATAGTGCGGTGCGATTTCGCGGGTAAACAGGTCAAGAATCTCCGCCGCCTCGAACGAACCCAGGTCGAGTTCGAAACGATCCTCCATGAACCGCTGGATCTTGCGGTTGGCCTCACTCTCCTGTTCGGGCGTGAGGGTCAGGATCGGCGGTTTCTTCTTGACGGCCATTTACCAGCGACCGTCCCACGCCGCGAAGTTCTGCAGCAACTGCAGGCCGTGGGTATGGCTCTTCTCCGGGTGGAACTGCACGGCGAAGCGCGAGCCTTCGGCCAGGGCCGCCGCGAAATCGACGCCGTAATGGCCGCTGCCGACCACCTGCCGCGCGTTGCCGGCGGCGATGTAGTAGCTGTGCACGAAGTAGAACCGCGCCAGGTCCGGAATGTTGTGCCACAGCGGATGGCTCACCGACTGCTTCACTTCGTTCCAGCCCATGTGCGGAACCTTCAGGTGCTCGCCGTCTTCATGCAGGTCCTTGCCGAAGAACTTCACCGCGCCCGGGAACAGGCCGATGCAGTCGACGCCGTCGTTCTCTTCGCTGGTGTCGAGCAAGGCCTGCATGCCGACGCAGATGCCGAGGAACGGACGGTCCTGGCTGACCTCGCGCACCAGCGCGTCGAACCCCAGGCGACGGATCTCCGCCATGCAGTCGCGGATCGCGCCGACGCCGGGAAACACCACCCGGTCGGCTTCGCGGATCACGTCTGCGTCACTGGTGATCAGCACCTTGCCGGCGCCGACGTGCTCGAGGGCCTTGGCCACCGAGTGAAGGTTGCCCATGCCGTAATCGATAACCGCCACTGTCTGCATTACAGCACGCCCTTGGTCGATGGCATCTGCCCGGCCATGCGGTCGTCCAGCTCCACGGCCATGCGCAGCGCGCGGCCGAAGGCCTTGAACACGGTCTCGATCTGGTGGTGGGTGTTGTGCCCGCGCAGGTTGTCGATGTGCAGGGTGACGTTGGCGTGGTTGACGAAGCCCTGGAAGAATTCCTGGAACAGGTCGACGTCGAAGCCGCCGACGGTGGCGCGGGTGTACGGCACGTGCATCTGCAGGCCCGGACGGCCGGAGAAGTCGATCACCACGCGCGACAGCGCTTCGTCCAGCGGCACGTAGGCGTGGCCGTAGCGGCGGATGCCTTTCTTGTCGCCGATGGCCTGGGTGAACGCCTGGCCGAGGGTGATGCCGACGTCCTCGACGGTGTGGTGGTCGTCGATATGCAGGTCGCCCTTGCACTCGATGTCGAGGTCGATCAACCCGTGACGGGCGATCTGATCCAGCATGTGCTCAAGAAAAGGCACGCCGATATCGAATCGGGCCTTTCCGGTGCCATCAAGGTTGATCGAGGCTTTGATCTGGGTTTCCAGAGTGTCGCGCTCGACAGACGCCTTACGTTCGGCCATCACCAGCTCCGCAAAATCATTGGGCGAAAAAGGCAGCCATTATAGGGGCGCGGGCGGGAAACAGAAACACGGGAGGTGAGATGACTGACGGACAGGACGCCCGGCTGTCGCGGGTAGACATGTCCATACAAGCCATTGCGGATGCGGGACGGGTCGGTGTGGCGAGGGAGCTTGCTTGCGCCGGGGGGCGCAGCGGCCCCTAACGGCTTGCGGCCGCTGCGCGGCCGAGCGGGAGCGAGCTCCCTCGCCACAAGAGCCCGCGCCCGCCCGGTGGGGCTTAGTGGAACAGTACCGCCGTCTTCTGCAGGGTCACCCACACGCCCCACGCCAGCGGAATGCCCACCGCCAGCCATGCGGCGATCGCCAGCGGCTTGCTGCCCGGCGCGGCTTTCCACTCCAGCACGGTGCTGCTGTCGGCGCCCTTGTCATGGCCCAGCGCCTGTTCGGCGGCCAGTTCGGCGTCGGTCATGAAGTACTTGTCGGCCACCGGACGCACCAGCAGGTTGCACAGGAAGCCCAGCACCAGCAGGCCGGCGAGGATGTACAGAGTGATGTCGTAGGCCGCGGCGCGCTCGACGCCGATGCTCAACTGGTACTCGCGCAGGTAGTTCACCAGCACCGGACCGAGCACGCCGGCGGCTGCCCAGGCGGTCAGCAGGCGACCGTGGATCGCGCCGACCATCTGCGTGCCGAACAGGTCGGCCAGGTAAGCCGGAACGGTCGCGAAACCGCCGCCGTACATCGACAGAATGATGCAGAACGCCGCCACGAACAGCGCGACGTTGCCCAGGTGGCCGAGGTTCGGGATCAGCGCGTACAGCGCGAAGCCCAGGGCGAAGAACACGAAATAGGTGTTCTTGCGGCCCAGGTAGTCCGAGAACGAGGCCCAGAAGAACCGGCCGCCGATGTTGAACAGGCTCAGCAGCCCGGTGAAGCCGGCGGCGATCGCCGCGATCGAAGCCAGTTGCGAGGCGTCGAGCTGGCCGAACGGCAGGTCGTTGCCCAACAGCTTGCCGCCGAACACTTCCTGCAGCAGCGGCGAAGCCATGCCGAGGATGCCGATGCCGGCGGACACGTTCAGGCACAGCACCAGCCACACCAGACGGAACTGCGGGGTCTTCCACGCCACATTCACGTGCACGTGACGGTGGGTGATCATCGCGTTCGCCGCTTTCTTCGCCGGTGCGGTCCAGCCTTCAGGCTTCCAGCCGGTCGGCGGAACGCGGTAGGCCAGGGCGCCGCCGATCATGAACACGAAGTAGATCGCGGCCATCGCCACGAAGCTCTGCCAGACGCCCACGCCTTGCGGCGAAGCGAAGTGGCCCATCAGCGCGGTCGCCAGCGGAGCACCCACCATCGCGCCGCCGCCGAAGCCCATGATCGCCATGCCGGTGGCCATGCCGCGCTTGTCCGGGAACCACTTGATCAGGGTCGAGACGGGTGAGATGTAGCCCAGGCCCAGACCGATGCCGCCGATCACGCCGGAGCCGATCCACATCAGCCAGATCTGGTGGGTGTAGATGCCCAGCGCAGAGATCAGCAGACCGCCGCACCAGCACAGCGCCGACACCACGCCGGCCTTGCGGGGACCTGCGTGTTCGAGCCAGCCGCCCCAGATCGCCGCCGAGCAGCCGAGGAAGATGAAGAACAGGGTGTAGATCCAGCCGAGCATGGAGATCGGCCAGTCGCATTGCGAAGAGAAGACCTGTGCGATGAAGCTCATGTCCGGCGAGCAGGCCACCGGAGCGGTGATGCCCAGCGCCTTGGACAGCGGCAGCCAGAACACCGAGAAACCGTAGGCCATGCCGATGCACAGGTGGATGGCCAGCGCGGCCGGTGGAACCAGCCAGCGGTTGAAGCCGGGCTTGGCGATGATGCGTTCCTTGGACAGGAACGCGGGCTCGGCGGCGCGAAGGCCGTCCGCCGTGATGCTCGTGCTCATTGTGTATCCCCCAATTGTTAGTATGGTTCGCCAGCCACTGCCCACCCTCGGCCTTGATGCACGCAGGCATGACCGTTGTTTTGGGGTGAAGCTCCTTGAAGGCGCGACGTTAAGTCGCAGAAGGGCCGACGAACGGGCGAAGGTTACCATTTGCAGGTGACAGAAAAACCAAACTGACATCACCTTTTTCACGTCATCTGATCTCGTATCACTCAGGAAAACGCCATGCCGATCATTGTCCAGGCGCTGAACGCCGCCGATTTCCAGGATCAGGAAGATCTGCAGAAGATCTACCGCGATGCGCCGCCCTGGCTGTTCGCGCCGTATTCCGGGGCTTTGCAGCTGATCGAGGGCGCCCTGGCCGACGGCTCGCTCATCGCCGGGCGCTTCAATGACCGCCTGCTGGGGGCGGCGCGCCTGCACCCCCAGGGCAGCGTCTGGTACTTGTCCCATTTGTGTGTAAGAAAAGTCACCCGCCGCCGTGGCGTTGCCGAACGCCTGGTGAACGAAGCGCGGAAAATGGCGTCGCAAGCGGGGGCCCAATTGCGCCTGCAAGCCCCGTCCGGCCACCTCGAGGCCCAGGCACTGGCGGCCAAGCTGCATCTGCCGCTGGACGTGCTGCCCGCGTGAAGCCACACCAGCCGGAGGGCATGCGGCGCTATACTCCCCGGCTAAATTACGAATTCGACTAACACAAGGACTCGCCCATGAAAGCGTTCGGCAAAATCCTGGGTCTGGTGCTTCTGGGACTGTTGCTGATCATCGTGGCGGCAGGCTTTGCCCTGACCCACCTCTTCGATCCCAACGACTACAAAGACGAAATCCGCCAGATTGCCCGCGACAAGGCCCACATCGAACTGACGCTCAACGGCGACATCGGCTGGAGCCTGTTCCCGTGGCTCGGCCTGGAATTGCACGAGGCCAGCGTCGCGACCCTGGCCAAGCCTGCCGAACCGTTCGCCGACCTGCAGATGCTCGGCCTGTCCGTGCGCGTGCTGCCGCTGCTGCGCCGCGAGGTGCAGATGAGCGACGTGCGCGTCGAAGGCCTGAACCTGCGCCTGAACCGCGACAAGAACGGTCACGGCAACTGGGAAGACATCGGCAAGGTGCCGGCCCCGGCCGGCAGCGCCCCGCCGCCTGCGCCAGGCACGACCGCCGCCGAAGCGCCGGCCCAGCCGGAAAAACCGGCCCAGCCGATCCGCCTGGACATCGACAGCCTGACCGTCAACAACGCCCGCGTCGAATACAACGACGAGCAGACCGGCAAGCAGTTCAGCGCCGAGAGCATCCAGCTGAGCACCGGCGCAGTCCACGATTCGACCAACATTCCGGTGAAGGCCACCGCGTTCCTCGGCACCAACCAGCCGGTGCTGCGCGTGCGCACCGAACTCAACGGCGAACTGCGCTTCGAGCGCGCGCTGCAGCGCTACAAGTTCGAAGACCTGAAGCTGAGCGGCGAACTGGCCGGCGACCCGCTGCAGGGCAAGACCGTCACATTCGCAGCCCAAGGCCAGATGCTGCTGGACAAGGCCGCGAACGTCGCCGAATGGACCGGCATCAAGATCTCCGTGAACCAGTTGCGCGCCCTGGGCGAACTGAAGGCCAACGACCTCGACAAGACGCCGCAGATCAGCGGCGGCATTTCCATCGCCCAGTTCGACCTGGCCAAGTTCGTCGACAGCATCGGCCAGACCCTGCCGGCCATGGCCGAAGGCAGCCTGAGCAAGGTCGAGCTGGTCAGCCGCGTCTCGGCCACGCCGACCAGCGTTGCGTTCGACAACATCAACCTGAAGCTCGACGACAGCAGCTTCAGCGGCCGCATCGCCGTCGAGGATTTCGCCAAGCAATCGCTGCGGGCGATCCTCAAGGCCGACACGTTCAACGTCGACCGCTACCTGCCGCCCAAATCCGCCCAGGCCAGCAGCGCCGCCCAGGTGCGCCAGGCCGAAGTCGCCAGCACCGAGGCCGACGCCATGGCCGGCGCCGGCTCCACGCCGCTGCCGGAAAAACCGAGCAAGAGCGCCTGGAGCACCGAGCGCCTGTTCCCGGTGGAGCGCCTGGGCAAACTGGATGTCGACGCCGACCTGACCTTCGGTCAGCTGACCCTGGACAAGCTGCCGATCCAGAACGCCGCGCTCAAGGCCACCGGCCAGGGCGGCCTGCTGACCCTGGAGAACCTGCGCGGCGAACTGTTCAACGGCGACTTCGAAGCCAAGGGCACCCTCGACGTGCGCCCGAGCGCGCCGGCGCTGAACCTGCAGACCCGGATCAACCGCGTCCCGGTGGAAAAGATCCTCGAAAGCCAAGGCAAGAACCCGCCGGTCAAAGGGCTGGTCAACCTCACCGGCAACTTCACCGCCAGCGGCAACAGCCAGCAGGCGCTGGTCGAGACCCTCAACGGCAACGTCGGGTTCGTGATCAACAACGGCGTGCTGCTCAACGCCAACCTGGAACAGCAACTGTGCAAGGGCATCGCCACCCTCAACCGCAAGTCCCTCAGCGGCGAGCCGCGCGGCAAGGACACCCCGTTCCAGGAGCTCAAGGGCAACCTGACCTTGCGTAACGGTTTGGCCAGCAACCCGGACCTGAAAGTGCGCATCCCCGGCATGACCGTCAACGGTGACGGCGACGTGGACCTGCGGGTGCTGGGCATGGATTACCGCGTGGGCATCATCGTCGAGGGCGACACCAGCGCCATGCCGGATCCGGCGTGCCAGGTCGGCGAGAAGTTCGTCGGCGTCGAATGGCCGCTGCGCTGCCGCGGGCCGCTGGAGCTGGGCGCCAAGGCTTGCCGGGTGGACAACGAACGCCTGGGCCAGGTCGCCAGCAAACTGGCCGGCGACCGGATCAGCGAGAAGATCGACGAAAAACTGGGCGACAAGGTCAGCCCTGAACTGAAGAACGCATTGAAGGGGCTGTTCAAGCGATGAGAGCGGAGCAGTTTTCGACGGCGGTGCTGGACTGGTACGACCGCCACGGCCGCCACGACCTGCCTTGGCAGCAGGGCATCAACCCGTACCGGGTGTGGGTGTCGGAGATCATGTTGCAGCAGACCCAGGTCAGCACCGTGCTCAACTATTTCGACCGCTTCATGGCCGCGCTGCCCACGGTGCAGGCGCTGGCCGAGGCGCCGGAGGACGAAGTGCTGCACCTGTGGACGGGCCTGGGCTACTACACCCGCGCCCGCAACCTGCAGAAGACCGCGAAGATCGTCGTCAGCCAGTACGGCGGCGAATTCCCGCGGGATGTGGAAAAGCTCACGGACCTGCCGGGCATCGGCCTGTCCACCGCCGGGGCGATCGCCAGCATCAGCATGGGCCTGCGCGCGCCGATCCTCGACGGCAACGTCAAACGGGTGCTGGCGCGCTTCACCGCGCAGGAAGGCTATCCGGGCGAACCGAAGGTGGCGAAGCAGCTGTGGGCCGCCGCCGAGCGCTTCACGCCCAAGGACCGGGTCAACGCCTACACCCAGGCGATGATGGACCTGGGCGCCACCCTGTGCACCCGCAGCAAGCCGAGCTGCCTGCTGTGTCCGCTGGAAAAGGGCTGCGAGGCGCACATGCTCGGCCTTGAGACCCGCTACCCGATCCCCAAGCCGCGCAAGGCGATCCCGCAGAAGCGCACGCTGATGCCGATGCTGAGCAACGGCGAGGGCGCCATCCTGCTTTACCGCCGCCCGTCCACCGGGCTGTGGGGCGGCCTGTGGAGCCTGCCGGAGCTCGACGACCTCGACGACCTGCAGCACCTGGCCGACCAGCATTCGCTGGAACTCGGCGAGCAGCAGGCGCTGCCCGGCCTCGTCCACACCTTCAGCCATTTCCAGCTGTCCATCGAACCCTGGCTGGTGCAGGTCCAAGAGGCCGGCCATCACGTGGCCGAGGCCGACTGGCTCTGGTATAACCTCGCCACCCCGCCGCGCCTGGGCCTCGCCGCCCCGGTCAAGACCTTGCTCGAACGCGCGGCCGCCGTATTGAATGCAGGAGTGTCGCCATGACCCGTACCGTAATGTGCCGCAAATACAAAGAACAGCTCGAAGGCCTGGAGCGTCCTCCGTACCCGGGCCCCAAGGGCCAGGACATCTTCGAGCACGTCTCGGCCAAGGCCTGGGCCGACTGGCAGAAGCACCAGACCCTGCTGATCAACGAAAAGCGCCTGAACATGATGAACGCCGAAGACCGCAAATTCATCCAGGGCGAAATGGACAAGTACTTCTCCGGCGAGGAATACGCCCAGGCCGAAGGCTACGTTCCGCCTGCCGAATAACCCGCCGGAACGGGGGCCGGAACGTAAGCGACGGAATAATTTAAAATTTTTTTGAAAACTTGCTTGACGCCCCCCTGAAAAACCCGTTTAATGCGCCCCGTTGCCCAGATAGCTCAGTCGGTAGAGCAGGGGATTGAAAATCCCCGTGTCGGCGGTTCGATTCCGTCTCTGGGCACCAAATACCGAAAACCCTGAATCGAAAGATTCAGGGTTTTTTTATGCCTGTGATTTGCTGAAGGCTAGTTTGGGCCGCATCAATCGCGGTACTTTGGCCGCCCCTTACGGAAGAGGGTTGCCTGCCCCATGAACCAGAAACGCACCCGCGTCCCCCTGCCCCATCCGCCGCCCTACCGCGAGAGCCGCGTCTCGTTCTGGCTGACCGCGCTCGTCGGCGTGATGCTGGCCTTCGCCATCGGCGCGTCCCTCTACCTGATCGCCGATAGCCTCATCAGCGGCTCGGTCACCACGATGAACCGCACCGGCCCGCGCCAGACCTACACCCTGGCGTCGCAGCCAGGCAGGTACTGGTTCGAGATCGTCTGGCAAGGCCTCTTCACGCTGATGATGCTGGGCGTCGTGTCGTTCGGGCTTTGGATACGGCGCAAGACGCGCCCGCCCGGTGCGCGGAGCAAGCGCACCGGGCGGTGACCCTATAGGGTGTTCACGTAATCGACGGGAAGCAGGACGGTGTCCAGCGCAGCGTCCACCGGCATCGATACGACGGTGACCAGCGGACAGACGATCATGAAGTAGCAGATGATCGCCGCCGGCTTGCCGTCCTTGCCGGTCACGCCGAGCAGTTGCAGATCCCCGTCGACACCCTTGTAGTAATCCACGTCGGACATGCCCGTACTGACCCGCCCGATCATGGTGCCGCACGCGGTCTGCAACAACACCAGACCCGCCATCAAACCCACACGCAACATCCCTTTCAAAACCGACATCCTTGCATCCACAAAAACAGGAGGGGCGGGATTCTATCCGCATCGGTGCGCAAACTCCCGCCCCGTTGCCCGCCGCTATTGGGTCGGCTCCCAGTTCCAGTGGAACACCAGGTTGCGCGCAGGCCCGCTGCCGATGTCTGCCACATCGCGACGCACCTCGCCGTTGCGGGTGGCGACCACGGTGTACTTGCCGGGAGGCAACTGCGCGTAGAGCAGAGGCCCGATCTGGTTGAGGCTGAGCACCGGTTGCCCGGTCGCCTTCTGGACGACCACATCGACATCCGAGGTGTACAGGTTCTGCACGCCGACGGCGAAGGTCATGTGCAGGTTGTAGCCGGCGGACTGCTGAATGGCCCGCGATTCGTCCAGGCCGATCCCGCCGGACAGGTAATTGATGCCGTTCTGCTGCTGTTGCTGGACTTGCACGCCGGCGCTGTCGATCGGCTCGAGGCTGGTGGCCTGCACCATCACCGGAAACAGCAGCGCAACCACAGCGGCGATGGGCAGCATGCATGCAATGACGCGTTTCATGATGCGACTCCCGGGCTCGTTCAGAACCCCTTCGTTACATCTCTTTAGATTTTGCGGGACGGGGCGGGTTTTAGATTGTTTGGGAGTTGGCTCGGGTACTAAACGGACTACGGCGTTGCCGGCCACCGGTTCGGGCGCATTGCAAAACCTTCCGGCTAACGTTCATGCTCGCCTCTTCAACGCCAGTCACGAACGCCATGACCCTACCCAGCGCATCGCCGACACGTGCCCAAACGCCCGACAAGGAAAGCGTGCCGTTCCATGAGCCCGCCGCCGACGGCTACCCCTTGGGCGGCTTCACCTGGCGCCACGCGCTGCCCGATGCGCGGCGCCCGGTGGTGATCATCAACGCCGCCACTTCGGTGCGCTGCCGTCACTACTCGCGCTTCGCCGCCTACCTGTTCGCCAACGGCTTCGACGTGATGACCTACGACTACCGGGGCATCGGCGAATCGCGGCCCTCGTCCATGAGGGGCCTTGAGGCGTCCTGGACAGATTGGGGCGCGCTGGATTTCGAAGCGATGCTCAAGCGCTCGCAGCGGGAATTTCCTGGCCAGCCCATCGATGTCATCGGCCACAGCTTCGGCGGCTGCGCGGCAGGCTTGGGCGCCTCCGGGCAGGTGATCCGACGATTGGTCACCGTCGGCGCGCAGTTCGCCTATTGGCGCGATTACGCGCCCGAGCACCGCTTGAGGATGTTCGGCAAATGGCACGTGCTGATGCCGCTGCTGACGCTGTTCTGCGGCTACTTCCCAGGCAAGCGCCTCGGCTGGCTGGAAGACACCCCCGCCGGCGTGGTGCGCGACTGGAGCACGCCTACGCCCCGCTACGAGCGGCGCCCGAGCGGGCGTGCGCTGCTGGCGAAGACCGGTCGCCTGCCCTTTGCCGACGTACGCGCGAAGGCGCTGGCGATCAGCATCGGCGACGATCCCTACGGCACCGTTGCGGCCACCGAACGCCTGCTCGGCTACTTCAGCCAGGCCGAAAAGACCCACCTGCGCATCGAGCCGCAGGACATCGGCGAACAGGAAGTCGGACATTTCGCCTTTTTTCGCAGCGCATACCAAGCCACACTATGGCCCATCGCCCTGACCTGGCTGCAGAGCGGCGAACTGGCCCCCGGCACGCCGGGGCGGCAGCTGCCGCGCAGCCAACCCCTTTAACGCATCACGGAACACACCCATGGCCTCCGCCAACAAGCAGCAGAAACGCGCCTCCCGGGCCAAAGCCAAGGCCAAGCAGAACCGCACCAAGCGCGCCGAGGCGCCGGTCGAGCTGGATCCGAACGACGACCGGATCGACTTCGAGTCGGTGGACCTGACCGACCTGTTCAAGAAAATGATCGACGCCGAGAAGATCAGCCAGCAGGCCATGTGCACGGCGTTCCTCGAAGACCCGCTGCTGGAGATCGTGTACGAGCAGGAAGGCGAGGAAGGCGCGATGGACTTCATCCTCGCGGCCCTGCTCGAGTACCGCCAGTGGTCCACCGAGACCGACGAGGCCGGCGCCCTGGCGTGGATCGAATCCCCGGCCTTCCAGGCCGACTATGTGGCGGCGTCCGACGCGATCGCCGCGCAATCCCAACAGAAAGACTGAGTTCCCATGGCATCCCTGAACAAGCAACAGAAACGCGCCAAACGCGCCAAGGCCAAAGCCAAGCAGATCCGCATGGTCGGCCGCAAACCGCTGGCCCAGGACGACGACCTCGGCCACCTCGCCGAGCCGATCCCGGAATACACCCTGGCGATGTTCAGCAAAATGCGCGAAGCCGAAGCCGTCAGCCGCAACGACATGCTGCTGACGCTGCTCAGGGAACTGGCGTTCATCATCGTCGACCACCCTGAACTGCTGGACATGGAAAACGCCGACAACGAAGGCATGGCCGCCACCCACCTGGCCGCCGACATGCTGATCGACTACCGCATGTGGGCCGACGGCATGGACCTGGAGGCCGCCCAGGCCTGGATGAGCGAGCCGCAGTTCATCGCCGACTTCGGGATTGCGCTGGACGCCTACGGGCAGTCGCTGCAGGCGCAGGAAGAAAAGAGCGAATAATCCCTCGCCCGCAACGAAAACGGCCGCCCGTCATCACTGACGGGCGGCCGTTTTCGTTGGTGCATCCCTTTGTCGGAGCACAAACATATCCCGTTGACATATCCCTTCCCGCCTCTATCCTTTGAAGCCACAGATGCGCAAAGAACAGGAGAACATCATGGAGCAGACAACGATCTTCATGAACAACAGAAGCCAGGCCGTTCGCCTTCCCAAGGCTGTTGCGATGCCTGTGGACGTCAAACGGGTGGACGTTGTCGCCATCGGCAGGACACGCATCATCACACCTGCCGGAGAGAGCTGGGACAGTTGGTTTGACGGGGACGACGTGACCGCGGACTTCATGACCGACCGCGAACAGCCCGCCGACCAGGAGCGTGAATCGTTCTGATGATCAAGTTCATGCTCGATACAAACATCTGCATCTTCACGATCAAAAACAAACCGCAGGTCGTGCGCGAGGCCTTCACCCGTCACCACGGCCAGTTGTGCATCAGCACGGTCACCTTGATGGAGCTGATTTACGGCGCAGAAAAATCCGCAGCGCCAGAAAGGAATCTCGCCGTCATTGAAGGCTTCGCCGCCCGCCTTGAGGTCTTGCCCTTTGATGACGAAGCAGCCGCCCACACCGGGATGATCCGATCCGAATTGGCCAAGGCAGGCACACCGATCGGCCCCTACGACCACATGATCGCAGGGCATGCGCGCTCGCGGGGTTTCATCGTGATCACCAACAACGTCCGGGAGTTTGAGCGTGTTCCGGGGCTACGCGTGGAAGACTGGGTCAATTCCCGCTGATTCGAGACGCCCGCAACGAAAACGGCCGCCCGTCATCACTGACGGGCGGCCGTTTTCGCATCAGGCGCTGCGGATCAGTTCAGGACTGCCGCACCGCCCTTCTCCAGCTTGCGGCGGCGGGCCACCAGCAGGCCGGCGGCGACCACCAGCAGGCTCAGCAGGCCGGTCGCGAGGATTTCCACGCGGTGGGCGTCCTGGAACAGCATGATGGTCAGGGCCGCGATGATGAAAGCGATCACCGCGTAGGTCAGCCCCGGGAACAGCCACATGCTGAAGGAGATCTTCTCGCCGCGGGCCATGCGCTGCTTGCGCATGCGCAGTTGCGAGAACGCGATCACCAGGTACACCAGCAGCGCGATGGCGCCGGAGCTGGCCAGCAGGAACTCGAACACCGCAGCCGGGGCCACGTAGTTGGCGAAGGTGCACAGGAACGCCGCGCCGGTGGACAGCATCACCGCCCAGTAAGGCGTGCCGCTGTTGTTGGTGCGGGTGGCCATGGCCGGGGCGTCGCCGCGCTTGCCCAGGGAGAACAGCATGCGCGAAGAGGTGTACAGCGCCGAGTTCAGGCAGCTGGTCACGGCGACCAGCACCACGATGTCGACGATCATTTTCGCGTTCGGGATGCCCATGCGCTCAAGCACGGTCTGGTAGGAGCCCAGGTTGGCCAGCGACGGGTCGTTCCACGGCACCAGGGCCACGACGATGAAGATCGACACGAGGTAGAACAGGCCGATCCGCCAGATCACCGAGTTGGTGGCCTTGGAGATCTGCTTGCCCGGGTTCTTCGATTCCGCGGCCGCGATGGTCACGATCTCGGTGCCCATGAAGGAGAACATGGTGGTCAGGATGGCGCCCAGCACCGCGCCCATGCCGTTGGGCAGGAAGCCCTGGGTGTCGAAGATGTGCGACACGCCGCTGACCTGGCTGTTCGGCAGCAAGCCGAAGATGGCCATGATGCCGACAATGATGAAACCGATGATCGCCACTACCTTGAGCAGGGCGAACCAGAATTCGAACTCACCGTAGTTCTTCACGCTGAACAGGTTGGTCACGGTCAGTAGGAAAGTGATGATCAGCGCGAACGCCCAGATCTCAACGCCCGGGAACCACGCGTGCAGGATGGTGGCGGCGGCGTTGGCTTCCAGCGGGATCACCAGTACCCAGAACCACCAGTACAGCCAGCCGATGGTGAAACCGGCCCAGTGGCCAATGGCGCGGTCGGCGTAGGTGGAGAACGAACCGGTGTCCGGCGAGGCCACGGCCATTTCGCCGAGCATGCGCATCACCAGCACAACCAGCAGGCCGGCGGCGGCGTAGGCCAGCAGCACGGCGGGACCGGCGGCGGCGATGGCGTGGCCGGAGCCGACAAACAGACCTGCACCGATCACACCGGCGATCGACAGCATGGTCACATGACGCGGTTTGAGCCCCTGTTCGAGGCCATTGGAGCTATGGGTACTGCTCATTGAAACTACCTTTGCGAGGAAAGCGATTCAGTCCGTCCCGTCTGGCGTTCCTTCTCGTAAAAAGAATCCAACGGGCCGTTCCAGATTCTGCACGCAAATATTGCGCCAAAATGTTTCAAAAGCTTCTGGCCTGCGGTTTTCAGCCTGACCGGACAGTCATCGCAACCCCTTGAGATTACTGGCCTTTCGCCAGAACGTTACCCTGCGACTCACTTTTCAAACGAACGGGCGCACCAGAAACACACTGAAAAAGTGTGTGATGCACAATAAAAGGGCGAATCCGCAACGTTCGGCCGGTTAGCGCTTCCAACACCCCGCCAAAGGTGGCAACATCGCGCCTTTTTTTACGCGACACCCACGGGAATCCGCGTTCAAACACCCGTTCGGTTGTTGATGGGGCGACAGTCTGCTGTGCCGATGCGACAACCTGCCACACGCCACCCGTTTACCGCCCGAAGCGCTGTTGGCTGCCATTGAAACGCTATGCTAGCTTGGCCGCCTCGCCAGGAAGGCCACCCGACAGCTGGAGCGCAACACATATGAGGAACGCACATGGCTGAGGCCACGCCCGCGCTTGAAATCCGCAACTTGCACAAACGCTACGGACAGCTTGAGGTGCTCAAAGGCATCTCGCTGACCGCCCGTGACGGCGACGTGATCTCGATCCTGGGTTCTTCCGGTTCCGGCAAGTCCACGTTCCTGCGCTGCATCAACCTGTTGGAAAACCCGCACCAGGGCCAGATCCTGGTCGACGGGGAAGAACTCAAGCTCAAGGCCGCCAAGCACGGCGAACTGGTTGCCGCCGCCGGCAAGCAGATCAACCGCCTGCGCTCCGAGATCGGTTTTGTGTTTCAAC
>NZ_JBIVHR010000127.1:0-14345 GCF_044749305.1 Pseudomonas sp. NPDC089534
TATCAGGAAATCCTTACCGATCCTTCCTACGCCCAACAGATCGTTACCCTGACCTACCCGCACATCGGCAACACCGGCACCACGCCGGAAGACGCCGAGTCCAACCGCGTCTGGTCGGCCGGCCTGGTCATCCGCGACCTGCCGCTGGTGGCGAGCAACTGGCGCAACACGATGTCCCTGTCCGATTACCTGAAGGCCAACAACGTCGTGGCCATCGCCGGCATCGACACCCGCCGCCTGACCCGCATCCTGCGTGAGAAAGGCGCGCAGAACGGCTGCATCATGGCCGGCGACAACATTTCCGAAGAGGCCGCCATCGCCGCCGCGCAAGGCTTCCCGGGCCTGAAGGGCATGGATCTGGCCAAGGTCGTCAGCACCAAGACCCAATACGAATGGCGCTCCACTGTCTGGGACCTGAAGACCGACAGCCACGCCACCCTCGAAGCCTCCGAGCTGCCTTACCACGTCGTCGCCTACGACTACGGCGTCAAGGTCAACATCCTGCGCATGCTGGTCGAGCGCGGCTGCCGCGTCACCGTGGTGCCGGCCCAGACCCCGGCCGCCGACGTGCTGGCCCTCAAGCCGGACGGCGTGTTCCTGTCCAACGGCCCTGGCGATCCGGAGCCGTGCGACTACGCGATCCAGGCGATCAAGGACGTGCTCGAAACCGAGATCCCGGTGTTCGGCATCTGCCTCGGCCATCAGCTGCTGGCCCTGGCCTCCGGCGCCAAGACCCTGAAGATGGGCCACGGCCACCACGGCGCCAACCACCCGGTGCAGGACCTGGACACCGGTGTCGTGATGATCACCAGCCAGAACCACGGCTTTGCGGTGGATGAGGCGACCCTGCCGGCCAACGTCCGTGCGATCCACAAATCGCTGTTCGACGGCACCCTGCAAGGCATCGAGCGCACCGACAAGAGCGCGTTCAGCTTCCAGGGCCACCCTGAAGCGAGCCCGGGCCCGAACGACGTGGCGCCACTGTTCGACCGCTTCATCAACGAGATGGCCAAGCGACGCTGAGCGTTCGCCTGAGACTGTAGCGAGAAGCCCTTCGAGGGCGGCCCCGCAACCGGCGGCCCCCTCGATACTTCAGAAATCGATCAGGACGGCTTGCCGACTGACCTGCGGATTTGAGTGACAAACCCATGCCAAAACGTACAGACATTAAAAGCATCCTGATTCTCGGCGCCGGCCCGATCGTGATCGGCCAGGCCTGCGAATTCGACTACTCCGGCGCCCAGGCCTGCAAGGCCCTGCGCGAAGAGGGTTACCGCGTCATCCTGGTGAACTCCAACCCGGCCACCATCATGACCGACCCGGCCATGGCCGACGCGACCTACATCGAGCCGATCAAGTGGCAGACCGTCGCCAAGATCATCGAGAAAGAGCGTCCGGACGCGCTGCTGCCGACCATGGGCGGCCAGACCGCTCTGAACTGCGCCCTGGACCTGGAGCGCGAAGGCGTCCTGGAGAAGTTCGGCGTTGAAATGATCGGCGCCAACGCCGACACCATCGACAAGGCCGAAGACCGTTCGCGCTTCGACAAGGCCATGAAGGCGATCGGCCTGGAGTGCCCGCGCTCCGGCATCGCCCACAGCATGGAAGAAGCCAACGCGGTGCTTGAGCGCCTGGGCTTCCCGTGCATCATCCGTCCGTCCTTCACCATGGGCGGCACCGGCGGCGGCATCGCCTACAACCGTGAAGAGTTCGAAGAAATCTGCGCCCGCGGCCTGGACCTGTCGCCGACCAAGGAACTGCTGATCGACGAATCCCTGATCGGCTGGAAAGAATATGAAATGGAAGTTGTCCGCGACAAAAAGGACAACTGCATCATCGTCTGCTCGATCGAGAACTTCGACCCGATGGGCGTGCACACCGGCGACTCGATCACCGTGGCCCCGGCCCAGACCCTGACCGACAAGGAATACCAGATCCTGCGCAACGCCTCCCTGGCGGTGCTGCGCGAGATCGGCGTCGAGACCGGCGGTTCCAACGTGCAGTTCGGCATCTGCCCGAACACCGGCCGCATGGTCGTGATCGAAATGAACCCGCGGGTGTCCCGTTCGTCGGCCCTGGCCTCGAAGGCCACCGGCTTCCCGATCGCCAAGGTCGCCGCCAAGCTGGCCGTCGGCTACACCCTCGACGAGCTGTCGAACGACATCACCGGCGGCAAGACTCCGGCGTCCTTCGAGCCGTCCATCGACTACGTCGTCACCAAGCTGCCGCGCTTCGCCTTCGAGAAGTTCGCCAAGGCCGACGCCCGCCTGACCACCCAGATGAAATCGGTGGGTGAAGTCATGGCCATCGGCCGTACCTTCCAGGAATCCCTGCAGAAAGCCCTGCGCGGCCTGGAAGTGGGCGTCTGCGGCCTGGACGAGAAGCTCGACCTGAGCAACCCGGAAAGCATGAGCGTCCTCAAGCGCGAACTGACCGTGCCGGGCGCCGAGCGCATCTGGTATGTGGCGGACGCGTTCCGTGCCGGCCTGACCGTCGAAGACATCTTCGGCATGAACATGATCGACCCGTGGTTCCTGGTGCAGATCGAAGACCTGGTCAAGGAAGAAGAGAAGGTCAAGACCCTCGGTCTGTCGGCCATCGACCGCGACCTGATGTTCCGCCTCAAGCGCAAGGGCTTCTCCGACCAGCGTCTGGCCAAGCTGCTGGGCGTCACCGAGAAGAACCTGCGCACCCACCGCCAGAAGCTGGAAGTGTTCCCGGTCTACAAGCGCGTCGACACCTGCGCCGCCGAGTTCGCCACCGACACCGCGTACCTGTACTCCACCTACGAGGAAGAGTGCGAAGCCGCGCCGTCCGGCCGCGACAAGATCATCATCCTCGGTGGCGGCCCGAACCGCATCGGTCAGGGCATCGAGTTCGACTACTGCTGCGTGCACGCGGCGCTGGCGCTGCGCGATGACGGCTACGAGACCATCATGGTCAACTGCAACCCGGAAACCGTCTCCACCGACTACGACACCTCCGACCGCCTGTACTTCGAGCCGGTGACCCTGGAAGACGTGCTGGAGATCGTCCGCGTCGAGAAGCCGAAAGGCGTGATCGTCCAGTACGGCGGCCAGACCCCGCTGAAGCTGGCCCGTGCCCTGGAAGCGGCCGGCGTGCCGATCATCGGCACCAGCCCTGACGCCATCGACCGCGCCGAAGACCGCGAGCGCTTCCAGCAGATGGTCGAGCGCCTGAACCTGCGCCAGCCGCCGAACGCCACCGTGCGCAGCGAAGACGAAGCCGTCCGCGCCGCCGCCAAGATCGGTTACCCGCTGGTGGTGCGTCCGTCCTACGTGCTGGGCGGCCGGGCGATGGAAATCGTCTACAAGGAAGAAGAGCTCAAGCGTTACCTGCGCGAAGCGGTGCAAGTGTCCAACGATAGCCCGGTGCTGCTGGACCACTTCCTCAACTGCGCCATCGAGATGGACGTGGATGCGGTCAGCGACGGCAAGGACGTCGTGATCGGCGCGATCATGCAGCACATCGAGCAGGCCGGCGTTCACTCCGGTGACTCCGCATGCTCGCTGCCGCCGTACTCGCTGCCGGCGCACATCCAGGACGAGATGCGCGAACAGGTCAAGAAAATGGCCCTGGAGCTGGGCGTGGTCGGTCTGATGAACGTGCAGCTGGCGCTGCAGGGCGAAGACATCTACGTCATCGAAGTGAACCCGCGCGCTTCCCGTACCGTGCCGTTCGTGTCCAAGTGCATCGGTGTTTCCCTGGCGATGATCGCGGCCCGCGTAATGGCCGGCAAGACCCTGAAGGAACTGGGTTTCACCAAGGAAATCATCCCGAACTTCTACAGCGTGAAAGAGGCGGTGTTCCCGTTCGCCAAGTTCCCTGGCGTCGACCCGATCCTCGGCCCTGAGATGAAGTCCACCGGTGAAGTCATGGGCGTCGGCGACACCTTCGGTGAAGCGTTCGCCAAGGCCCAGATGGGCGCCAGCGAAGTGCTGCCGACCGGCGGCACCGCGTTCATCAGCGTTCGCGACGACGACAAGCCGCTGGTGGCGGGTGTGGCCCGTGACCTGATCAGCCTGGGCTTCGAAGTGGTGGCCACCGCCGGCACCGCCAAGATGATCGAGGCCGCAGGCCTGAAAGTGCGCCGCGTGAACAAGGTGACCGAAGGTCGTCCGCACGTGGTCGACATGATCAAGAACGACGAAGTCACCCTGATCATCAACACCACCGAGGGTCGGCAGTCGATCGCTGATTCCTACTCCATCCGCCGCAATGCCCTGCAGCACAAGATCTACTGCACCACTACCATTGCTGCGGGCGAAGCCATTTGCGAAGCGCTGAAGTTCGGTCCCGAGAAGACCGTGCGCCGCTTGCAGGATCTACACGCAGGATTGAAGGCATGAACAAATACCCAATGACCGTCCGGGGCGCCAAGGCCCTGGAGGAAGAGCACACGTTCCTGAGCAAGGTCGAGCGTCCGCGCCTGAGCCAGGCCATCGGCGAGGCCCGTGAACTCGGCGACCTCAAGGAGAATGCCGAGTACCATGCCGCCCGTGAGGAGCAGGGCATGGTCGAGGCGCGGATCCGCGACATCGAAGGTCGTCTGCAGAACTCGGTGGTGATCGATGTCACCACCATCGCCCATACCGGCAAGGTGATTTTCGGCACCACCGTGGACCTGGAAAACACCGAGACCGGCGATCAGGTGACCTACCAGATCGTCGGCGAGGACGAAGCCGACATCAAGAAAGGCAGGCTCTCGGCGGCAGCGCCGATCGCCCGTGCGATCATCGGCAAGGAAGAAGGCGATACGGTCGTGGTCAAGACTCCGAGCGGCACGGTCGAGTACGAGATTGTCGAAGTCAAGCACATCTGACGCGATGTTCCGGGCCCCCACCCTTGAGGCCATCCTCTGGCAGCTGTCCCAGGTCTTCTGGGTCGGCGGCCTTTGGGTGTTTCATGTCGGATTGATTCCGGCGCTGAAGGTCAGCGGCCTGGCGCCGTTGCTGATCGACGATGTCGCGACGCAGATCGACCGCTGGTTGATCGGTGTGGCGGCGGTGGGAATGCTGGTTCAGTTGACGCTGCTGGCGAGGGTTGCCGGTGTCGCGGCATGGTGGCGGGTGTTCAGTGGCCGGGTGCTGCTGGTCGGCCTGGCTGCCTGCTTCGGCTATTACACGCTGCGCTACGGCGTGTCGGTCGATCAGCGCTGGCAGATGTACTGTTTCGTGGTGCTGGGGATCAGCGGCATCGTGCTGGTGGCCCAGTCCGTGCCGGTCAGGGTGCGCAAGCCGCACCGCTGACCGGGGCCACCGTCATTTGTAGCGGTGGATGTTCGACAGCTGCTTGTTCGGCTGCGGGTTCTTGCGGTACAGCAGCACCATCTTGCCGATGATCTGCACCTGCTCGGCGCGGCCGGCCTTGGCCAGCTCGTCCATGACGGTGCGACGGTCGTCGCGGTCTTCGAGCTTGACCTGCACCTTGATCAGTTCATGATCGGTCAACGCGCGCTCCAGCTCGGCGAGAACACCTTCGGTCAGGCCGTTGCCGGCCACCATCAGAACCGGCTTCAGGTCGTGACCAATGGATTTGAATTGTTTCTTCTGCTCGTTGCTGAGCGGCATAATCTGACCCTTTCGTCTGGATTCTGTAAAAATGGCGGCCATTTTACCCGAGGGCTCGTGGATCCGCCCGATAAATCACGACCCTTATCATCGAGGTGCCCAATGGCGCGTTCCAAGACAAGCCTTGGTTGGCTGAAAAGACATGTCAACGATCCCTATGTGAAGCAAGCGCAGAAGGATGGTTACCGCTCGCGTGCGAGCTACAAGCTCCTGGAGGTCCAGGAGAAGTACAAATTGATCCGCCCGGGCATGAGCGTCGTCGACCTGGGCGCCGCGCCCGGCGGCTGGTCGCAGGTCACCAGCCGGCTGATCGGCGGCCAGGGCCGCCTGATCGCCTCCGACATCCTGGAAATGGACAGCATCCCGGACGTGACCTTCATTCAGGGTGACTTCACCCAGGACGAAGTGCTCGCCCAGATCCTCGAGGCCGTGGGCAATTCGCAGGTGGACCTTGTGATTTCCGATATGGCCCCCAATATGAGTGGTACGCCTGCCGTGGACATGCCCAAGGCCATGTTTCTCTGCGAGCTTGCCCTTGATCTGGCGACGCGGATTCTCAAGCCTGGCGGCAATTTCCTGATCAAGATTTTCCAGGGTGAAGGGTTCGATGCTTACCTGAGGGACGCTCGTCAGAAATTCGACAAGGTCCAGATGATCAAGCCGGACTCTTCCCGCGACAGTTCCCGCGAGCAATACCTGCTGGCATGGGGCTATCGCGGCGAGTGACAGGCGTCAGGCTGGCGGCTTCGGAGGTCTCCTATAGTTTTTTGCAATAGGACACGGCTCCTGCCCTAGAGGAACATTGTGTAGTCTGGGTTTCACAAAGGGTTACAGACGGCGCCTGCAGTCGTGCGGGTAATGTAGTAAGTTAAGCCGGTGATTATCATGCGAGGCACGGCTGCGCCTGGCCTGCTTCAGAGGGTAGCGAATTGAACGATATGGCAAAGAACCTCATTTTGTGGTTGATCATCGCGGCGGTCCTGGTGACTGTGATGAACAACTTCTCCAGTCCGAACGAGCCGCAGACCCTCAACTATTCTGACTTCATCCAGCAGGTCAAGGACGGCAAGGTCGAGCGCGTGGCCGTCGACGGCTACGTGATCACCGGCAAGCGCAATGACGGCGACAGCTTCAAGACCATTCGTCCGGCGATCCAGGACAACGGCCTGATCGGCGATCTGGTCGACAATCACGTGGTGATCGAAGGCAAGCAGCCGGAGCAGCAAAGCATCTGGACCCAACTGCTGGTGGCCAGCTTCCCGATCCTGGTGATCATCGCGGTGTTCATGTTCTTCATGCGGCAGATGCAGGGTGGTGCCGGCGGCAAAGGCGGGCCCATGAGCTTCGGCAAGAGCAAGGCGCGCCTGCTTTCCGAAGACCAGGTGAAAACGACCCTGGCCGACGTAGCCGGCTGCGACGAGGCCAAGGAAGAGGTCGGCGAGCTCGTCGAGTTCCTCCGCGACCCGGGCAAGTTCCAGCGTCTGGGCGGCCGCATTCCTCGTGGCGTTCTGATGGTCGGCCCTCCGGGTACCGGTAAGACCCTGCTGGCCAAGGCGATCGCCGGCGAAGCCAAGGTGCCGTTCTTCACCATTTCCGGTTCCGATTTCGTCGAAATGTTCGTCGGTGTCGGCGCAAGCCGTGTCCGTGACATGTTCGAGCAGGCCAAGAAACACGCTCCTTGCATCATCTTCATCGATGAGATCGATGCCGTGGGTCGCCATCGTGGCGCCGGCATGGGGGGCGGCCACGACGAACGTGAGCAGACCCTCAACCAGTTGCTGGTCGAGATGGACGGCTTCGAAATGAATGACGGCATCATCGTCATCGCAGCGACCAACCGTCCTGACGTGCTTGACCCGGCGCTGCTGCGTCCGGGCCGTTTCGACCGCCAGGTGGTGGTCGGCCTGCCGGACATCCGTGGCCGTGAGCAGATCCTCAAGGTGCACATGCGCAAGGTGCCGGTGGGCGACGATGTCGCCCCGGCCGTCATCGCCCGCGGCACACCGGGTTTCTCTGGTGCCGACCTGGCCAACCTGGTCAACGAGGCTTCCCTGTTCGCAGCCCGTGCCGGCAAGCGCATCGTCGAGATGAAAGAGTTCGAGCTGGCGAAAGACAAGATCATGATGGGTGCCGAGCGCAAAACCATGGTCATGTCCGAGAAAGAGAAACAGAACACCGCTTACCACGAGGCCGGTCACGCTATCGTCGGTCGCGTCGTGCCTGAGCATGACCCGGTCTACAAGGTTTCGATCATCCCGCGTGGCCGTGCCCTGGGCGTGACCATGTTCCTGCCGGAAGAGGATCGCTACAGCCTGTCCAAGCGTGCGCTGATCAGCCAGATCTGCTCTCTGTACGGTGGCCGTATCGCCGAGGAGATGACTCTGGGCTTCGATGGCGTGACCACTGGCGCTTCCAACGACATCATGCGTGCAAGTCAGATTGCCCGGAACATGGTGACCAAGTGGGGGTTGTCGGAGAAGCTCGGCCCGCTGATGTATGCCGAAGAAGAGGGCGAAGTGTTCCTCGGGCGCGGCGGTGGCGGTCAGAACGCCAGCTTCTCCGGTGAGACAGCCAAGCTCATCGACTCCGAAGTGCGCAGCATCATTGATCAGTGCTACGGCACCGCCAAGCAGATCCTCACGGACAACCGTGACAAGCTGGACGCCATGGCCGATGCGCTGATGAAGTACGAGACGATCGATGCCGAACAGATCGACGACATCATGGCTGGGCGCGAGCCGCGTGAGCCTCGCGACTGGTCGGGCGGCACTGGCACACCACCTCCTGTGGTGCGCGATGAGCGTCCGGAGACTCCGATCGGCGGCCCGGCGGCTGACGTTTAAGGTTTGAAATGACTTCTGCACAGTCCCTGACCCGGTTGCCTTGCGGCAACCGGGTTCTTGATTTGGCCCGGACGCATGTCATGGGCATTCTCAATGTCACTCCCGATTCATTCTCCGATGGTGGCCGATACAGCCAACTCGACGTTGCGCTGCGCCATGCCGAGGCAATGGTGCTGGCGGGCGCGACGCTGATCGATGTCGGCGGCGAGTCGACCCGGCCCGGTGCCCGCGCGGTTTCTCCGTTGGAGGAGCTTGAGCGTGTGGCTCCGGTCGTGGAATTGATCGGCCGGGAGCTGGATGTGATCGTTTCGGTCGACACGTCGACCCCTGCGGTGATGCGCGAAACTGCGCGCCTCGGTGCCGGATTGATCAACGATGTCCGCTCGTTGCGCCGTGACGGCGCGCTGGATGCGGCGGCTGCCACGGGGTTGCCGGTGTGCCTGATGCACATGCTGGGCGAGCCTGGAGACATGCAGGACAATCCCCGGTATCAGGACGTCACCCGCGAGGTGGGCGAGTTTCTGGCGGAACGCATGTCGGAGTGCGCTGCGGTGGGGATTCCCGCCGAGCGGATCATTCTCGACCCCGGTTTCGGTTTCGCCAAAAACCTGCAGCACAATCTAAGCTTGTTCAAGCATATGGAATCCCTGCACAGGCTTGGACGGCCGCTGCTCGTCGGCGTGTCCCGCAAAAGCATGATCGGGCAGACCTTGAATCGCCCTGTGGATGAACGTTTGAGTGGTGGTCTGGCACTGGCGGCGCTGGCGTCGGTCAAAGGTGCGCGCATCTTGCGTGTCCATGACGTGGCGCAGACGGTGGATGTCGTGCGGATGATCGAAGCCGTGGAATCGGCCGACTAGGAATGATGGAGTACTTATGAGCAAGAAATACTTTGGCACCGACGGAATTCGCGGTCGTGTCGGTGAATATCCGATCACTCCAGACTTCATGCTCAAGCTCGGATGGGCCGCCGGCATGGCATTCCGCAAGATGGGCGCCTGCAAGGTGCTGGTCGGCAAGGACACCCGGATTTCGGGCTACATGTTCGAGTCGGCGCTTGAGGCCGGCCTGACGTCCGCCGGGGCCGATGTGATGCTGCTCGGGCCTATGCCGACCCCGGCCATCGCCTACCTGTCACGGACATTCCAGGCCGAGGCCGGGATCGTGATCAGCGCCTCGCACAATCCGCACGACGACAACGGCATCAAGTTCTTTTCGGGTAAAGGCACCAAGCTGCCGGATGAGCTGGAACTGATGATCGAGGAGCTGCTCGATACGCCGATGACCGTGGTCGAGTCGAGCAAGATCGGCAAGGTCTCGCGGATCAACGATGCCTCGGGTCGATACATCGAATTCTGCAAGAGCAGCGTGCCGACCGGAACCAGCTTTTCCGGCCTCAAGATCGTGATCGACTGCGCCCACGGCGCAACCTACAAGGTTGCGCCGAGCGTCTTCCGGGAGTTGGGCGCCGAGGTCGTGGTGCTGTCGGCCCAGCCCAATGGCCTGAACATCAACGACAACTGCGGCTCGACCCACATGGGGCCGCTGCAGGCTGCGGTGCTGGCCGAGCATGCCGACCTGGGCATCGCCTTCGACGGTGACGGTGACCGGGTCCAGATGGTGGATCACACTGGCGCAGTGGTCGATGGTGACGAGTTGCTGTTCATCATTGCGCGGGATCTGCATGAGCGCGGGAAGCTTCAGGGCGGTGTGGTCGGAACGCTGATGAGCAACCTCGGCCTCGAGCTGGCCCTGGCCGACCTGGGCATTCCGTTCGTGCGCGCCAACGTCGGCGACCGTTATGTCATCGCCGAGCTGCTGGAGCGCAACTGGCTCGTGGGTGGCGAGAATTCGGGGCATGTCGTGTGCTTCAACCACACCACCACCGGGGATGCGATCATTGCGGCGCTGCAGGTGCTGATGGCATTGAAGACCCGCAGCGAGGGGCTGGCCCAGACCCGTCAGGCGCTGCGCAAGTGTCCGCAGGTGCTGATCAACGTGCGCTTCGGCGGCGGCGAAAGCCCGCTCGAGCATCCGGCTGTCAAAGAGGCGAGTGCCCGTGTCACCCAGGCCATGGCCGGTCGCGGTCGTGTACTGCTGCGCAAGTCCGGGACAGAGCCTCTGGTGCGTGTCATGGTCGAAGGCGAGGACGAAATCCAGGTTCGCGGCTACGCCGAAGAGCTGGCAAAACTGGTGACTGAAGTTTCTGCATGATTCGGCTTGCCAGCCATGATTGTGTTGGGTAACATCTGCGCCCACTTTGACCGACGAGGTAAAGCATGCGTCGCCCTATGGTAGCTGGTAACTGGAAGATGCACGGTACCCGCGCCAGCGTCGCTGAGCTGATCAACGGCCTCCGTCATCTGGCTTTGCCGAGCGACATCGATGTCGCTGTTTTCCCGCCTTGCCTGTTCATCAATCAAGTGGTTGATGGCCTGGAAGGAAAATCGATTTCGGTCGGTGCGCAGAATGCTGCGGTGGAATCCAAGCAAGGTGCCTTGACGGGTGAGATCGCTCCGAGTCAGTTGGTGGATGCAGGTTGTTCCCTGGCGCTTGTCGGGCACTCCGAGCGTCGCCAGATTATGGGCGAGAGCGACGGAATGCTGATTCGCAAGTTCGCAGCGGCACAGTCCTGCGGTTTGATTCCGGTGCTCTGTGTAGGGGAAACCCTGGAGGAGCGTGAAGCCGGAAAGACTCTTGAGGTTGTCGGGCGTCAGCTGGACAGCATCATCGAAGAGTTGGGCGTAGGCGCCTTTGCGAAGGCGGTCATCGCTTATGAGCCGGTCTGGGCCATTGGTACCGGGCTGACTGCAACGCCGCAGCAGGCGCAGGATGTGCATAAAGCCATCCGTGAGCAATTGGCGGCAGAGAATCCTGAAGTGGCACAAGGTGTGCGGCTTCTGTACGGCGGCAGCGTGAAGGCGGCCAATGCGGCTGAACTGTTCGGCATGCCGGATATCGATGGGGGGCTCATTGGTGGAGCTTCCCTGAATGCAGATGAGTTCGGTGCGATTTGCCGCGCCGCGGGAAACTGAAAAAATGCTGGAAACAGTCGTAGTCGTTTTTCATCTGCTGGGTGCATTGGGCGTAGTTGCTCTGGTTTTGCTGCAGCAGGGTAAGGGAGCGGACGCTGGCGCGTCTTTCGGAGCGGTGCTTCAAATACTGTGTTCGGAAGCCAAGGTTCCTCTACCTTTCTTAGTAAGTTTACTGCTATACTCGCCGCCGGTTTCTTCATAACCAGCTTAGGGTTAGGATACTTTGCTAAAGAGAAGGCTCATCAGCTGACTCAAGCAGGCCTTCCAAATCCAGCGGTGTTGGAAGTTCCAAAGCAACAACCGGCTTCTGATGATGTCCCGGTGCTTCAAGAGCAAAAGTCGGCCAACTCGGCGACTGACGTACCTCCAGCTCAAGAGCAGAAGTAAGAAGGGTTTCAAACGTAGTTTTGCCGAGGTGGTGGAATTGGTAGACACGCAACCTTGAGGTGGTTGTGCCCATAGGGTGTAGGGGTTCGAGTCCCCTTCTCGGTACCAATTAGTCAGGAGAGCCCGCTGTTGCGGGCTTTCTTGCAGGTGGAAGGTTACATTGACCCTCGTTAGGGTTCGGTCGTATACTTTCGCCCCAGCTTTGTCGCGGGGTGGAGCAGTCTGGTAGCTCGTCGGGCTCATAACCCGAAGGTCGTCGGTTCAAATCCGGCCCCCGCAACCAGTTTAAGGAGCCCCTTTTTCAGGGGCTTTTTGTTAGCTGGACACTTTCAATGCCGCTATCGCGCGGCAATCTCATGGTGGGCTTTTTGCCCATTTTTTATTTGCACAGCATGCACGAGGGGGTTCAGGTGTCGAGCAAGCTAGAACAGTTGCAGGCCTTGTTGGCCCCGGTGGTCGAGGCTCTTGGCTATCAATGCTGGGGGATCGAATTCATCTCTCAAGGCAAACATTCGGTTTTGCGGATCTACATCGATAAAGAGGGCGGCATCCTGATCGACGACTGCACGGCAGTGAGTCATCAGGCCAGCGCGGTCCTCGATGTGGAAGACCCGATCAGCTCCGAATACACCCTTGAGGTGTCCTCTCCTGGCATGGATCGCCCGCTGTTCACTCTGGAACAGTTTGCTTCGCATGCCGGCGAACAAGTGAAGATCAAATTGCGTTCGCCTTTTGAAGGCCGGCGCAACTTTCAGGGCCTTCTGCGCGGAGTGGAAGAGCAGGATGTCGTGGTGCAGGTGGATGACCATGAGTTCCTGTTGCCGATCGATATGATCGACAAAGCCAACATTATTCCCAGTTTTGACTGAGACCTGCCAGATACTGCGGATCCCGCGGATCCAATGGCTTGCGAAAGGCGAGGCGTACGATGAGCAAAGAAGTACTGCTGGTTGTTGAGTCGGTATCCAATGAAAAGGGTGTACCGGCGGGCGTGATTTTTGAAGCGCTGGAGCTGGCTCTGGCCACTGCAACCAAAAAACGTTTTGAAGACGAAGTGGACCTGCGTGTGGAAATCAACCGCCACACCGGTTCCTACGAGACTTTCCGTCGCTGGACGGTGGTCGAGGAAGCCGATCTGGACGATCCGGCGATCGAGACCTGGCCAAGCAAGGTTGCCGAAACGCATCCGGGCGCCAAGGTCGGCGACGTCGTCGAAGAGAAGATCGAATCCATCGAGTTCGGCCGCATCGCTGCGCAGACCGCCAAGCAGGTCATCGTACAGAAGGTTCGTGAAGCCGAACGCGCCCAGGTCGTCGACGCCTACCGCGAGCGCCTGGGAGAGATCATCTCCGGCACCGTGAAGAAAGTGACCCGCGACAACGTGATCGTCGATCTGGGCAACAACGCTGAGGCGTTGCTGGCCCGTGAAGACATCATCTCCCGCGAGACCTTCCGGGTCGGCGTGCGTCTGCGTGCGCTGCTCAAGGAAATCCGCACCGAGAACCGCGGCCCGCAGCTGATCCTGTCGCGCACCGCGCCGGAAATGCTGATCGAGCTGTTCCGCATCGAAGTGCCGGAAATCGCCGAAGGCCTGATCGAAGTGATGGCCGCTTCCCGTGATCCGGGCTCGCGCGCCAAGATCGCGGTCCGCTCCAAGGACAAGCGCATCGACCCGCAGGGCGCGTGCATCGGTATGCGCGGTTCGCGCGTCCAGGCCGTTTCGGGCGAGTTGGGCGGCGAGCGCGTGGACATCGTCCTGTGGGACGACAACCCGGCGCAGTTCGTGATCAATGCCATGTCGCCAGCCGAAGTGGCGGCGATCATCGTTGATGAAGACGCCCATGCCATGGACATCGCCGTGGGTGCCGACAACCTGGCCCAGGCCATCGGCCGCGGCGGTCAGAACGTGCGTCTGGCCAGCCAACTGACCGGCTGGACCCTGAACGTGATGACCGAATCGGACATCCAGGCCAAGCAACAGGCAGAGACCGGCGACATCCTGCGCAACTTCATCGACGAGCTGGAAGTCGACGAAGAGCTGGCCCAGGTGCTGGTTGACGAAGGCTTCACCAGCCTGGAAGAGATTGCCTACGTACCGCTGGAAGAGATGCTCAACATCGACGGCTTTGACGAGGACATCGTCAATGAGCTTCGCGCTCGCGCCAAGGACCGGTTGTTGACCAAGGCCATCGCTACTGAGGAAAAGCTGGCAGACGCCCATCCGGCCGAAGACCTGCTCTCGCTTGAGGGCATGGACAAGGATCTGGCGGCGGAACTGGCGGTGCGCGGCGTAGTTAACCGCGAAGACCTGGCCGAGCAGTCGATTGACGACCTGCTCGACATCGACGGTATCGACGAAGAGCGTGCCGGCAAGTTGATCATGGCCGCCCGAGCCCACTGGTTCGAGTAATTAGGCGCGGCCTGAGGAGAGAAGTGCATGACGCAAGTCACGGTGAAACAACTGGCCGATGAGGTCAAAACACCGGTAG
>NZ_JBIVHR010000128.1:0-14003 GCF_044749305.1 Pseudomonas sp. NPDC089534
AACGCACCCCTGGGCGCCCCCCGCCGCCCCCCCCCCCGGCGCGGCCGGCGCCCCGCCCGCGCCCCCCCAGCGACCTGGCCGGCGATTCGCTGCGCCAGTCCGATGCGCAAGTCCTGGCCCGCACCCTCGGCGGCGCGGCGTTCGGCCTGTACGGCTACCTTGACTGGATCGCCGAGCAGATCCTGCCCGACACCGCCGACGAGTCGACCCTGGAGCGAATCGCCGCGCTGCGCCTGAACCAGCCGCGCAAGGCCGCGCAGGCCGCCACCGGCAGCGTGAGCTTCAGCGCCGCGGCCGGCGCGGTGCTGGACGTGGATACGCTGCTGCAGGCCAGCGACGGCCGCACCTACAAAGTCACCGCCGCGCGCACCACGGTCAGCGGCACCAACACCACCACCGTCGCCGCGCTCGACGCCGGCAGCCTGGGCAACGCCGATGCGGGCCTTGCGCTGACCCCGGTGCAGCCGGTCGCCGGCATCGTCGGCAACAGCTTCGTGGTCGCGGCGCCGGGCCTGAGCGGCGGCGTGGCGCGGGAAAGCCTGGAGTCCCTGCGTTCGCGGGTGATCCGTTCCTACCGCGTGATTCCCCACGGCGGTTCGGCCCAGGACTACGAGACCTGGGCGCTGGAGTGCCCCGGCGTGACCCGCGCCTGGTGCCGCGGCGGCCTGCTGGGGCCGGGCACGGTCACGGTGTTCATCATGCGTGACGACGACCCGCAGCCGGTGCCCAACGATGAACAGTTGGCCGAGGTCCAGGCGTACATCGAGCCGCTGCGGCCGGTCACCGCCGAGGTGCACGTGCAGCGGCCGGTGCAGGTGCCGGTCACCTACCGCCTGAGCGTCAACCCGGACACCACGGCGGTGCGGGCGGCGGTCGAGGCGCAGTTGCGCGACCTGCACAACCGCGAGGCGGACCTCGGCCAGTCGCTGCTGATCAGCCACATCCGCGAAGCCATCAGCAGCGCCGGCGGCGAATACGACCACACGCTCACCGCGCCGGTCGCCAACGTGCCCGCCGGCGCAAGCGAACTGCTTACCTTCGGAGGTTGCGTATGGGGGTGATCAGAACCGCCGCGCAGTACCAGGCGCAGTTGCGCGCGCTGCTGCCCGCAGGTCCCGCCTGGGATCCGGAGCGGGTGCCGGAGTTGGAGGAGGTGCTGCAAGGCGTCTCCGAGGAACTGGCCCGCCTCGACGCCCGCGCCGCCGACCTGCTCAACGAGATGGATCCGGCCGGGGTCAGCGAACTGGTGCCCGACTGGGAAAAGGTGATGAACCTGCCCGACCCGTGCCTGGGCGCCACGCCGCTGTTCGACGACCGGCGCCTGGCCGTGCGCCGCCGCCTGCTGGCGGTCGGCAGCCAGGCGGTCGGCTACTACCTGGACATCGCCAAGAGCCAGGGCTACCCGAACGCCACCATCACCGAGCTCGAAGCCCCGCGCATGGGCCGTTCGCGGTTCGGCGCGGCGCACTTCGGCACCTGGGAGGCGCAGTTCATGTGGACGCTCAATACCGGCGGCCGCCTGCTGCTGGGCCGGCGCTACGGCGCGAGCTACTGGGGCGAGCGCTTCGGCGTCAACCCGGGCTCGGCGCTCGAATGCCTGATCCACCGCGCGGCGCCGGCGCACACCAAGGTGCACATCAACTATGACTAGGGAGCAGTGACGGGATGGACTATCCGAAGAGCATGCCCGGCGTCGGCCTGGTCAACAGCCGCTTTGTCGACGAGAACCCGATCACCGGAACACCGGGCTCGCTGATCCCGGCCGAGTGGGGCAACGCGCTCACCGAAGAGGTGCTGACGGTCATCAAGGCGGCCGGGATCGAACCCACCGAAGGGTTGAACACGCAACTGCTGGAGGCGCTGCGCGGCAAAAGGCTGTTCGAGACGCCGGCGCAGTTCGATGTCAGCCAGAAGGTGGCGACGACGGAGTTTGTCCAGCGTGCGCTGGGCAGTCTCGCCGGGCAGACCAACTATGTGGGGGAGGTCGCGTTGACCACCGCCGATGTCGGCAAGCTCTCGATCTTCACCTCGACCGGCACGGCGACGCTGCCCGAATGGTCCGCCGTGCCGGCGGGAGGGCTGGTCACCCTGGTGGGCGGCGGCAACGGCCTGACCGTCAAGGCCCGGCCGGGCGAGACCTTGGGCACCACCAACGGTCCGGCGGTTACCTCGCTTCAGTTCGCAGGCGGCAGTTTCGTGACATTCAGGCGCCTTCTGCTGGGCGGCGGGTGGGGGCTGGATGCCGGCGACGGCGCCCTGAAGTATTCGCCGGTGTTTTCCTCCTCCTTGGGCGTCAGCGGCTTTCAGCGCCTGCCCAGCGGCCTGATCCTGCAGTGGGGCTTCGCCAACGGCGGCTCGGTGAGCGAAACCGTCACCTATCCGATCGCGTTCCCCAACGCGGTGATGTTCGTTTCCGCAAGCGACATTTCGCCGGGGTTCGCGGACCTGCGCTTCTCCCTGAACCGCCTGTCGCTCAGCCAGTTCCAGCGTTTTTCCAACGTCGATCCCGGCGGCTGGAACTGGTTCGCCCTCGGCTACTGACCATCAAGGTGAAAACGATGAGATTCATTGATTTCGACGCCCGGGGCGAACTGCTCGGGCGCTACGACTCTGTCTTGCATGCGCAGATTCCTGACGGTGCCGTGGAGGTCTCCGACGAGCTGTTCATGCGCACCATCGATGAGCATGACGGCGTCTGGAGGCTCACCGACGGCAAGGTCACCAAGCATCCGCTGGCGAATGCCTCGCAGGTGATCGAAGGCGAACTGAGGGCGGCCGCCCTGGCCACGCGCGACGGTCTGCTGGCCGAGGCCGACCAGCAGACCGTCGGCATGGCGGACGCCTACATCGCCGGCCTGCTCGATGCCGATGACATGCAGCGGTTCAAGGCGTTTGCCGCCTACAAGCTGGCGCTGAACAAGATCGACAGGCAGCCGGGCTATCCGCAGGACATCGCCTGGCCCGAACGGCCGGCCTGAGACCCGGGCCGCTGCGGTCCGCCGCAGCGTGCCGTCTTTTGACAATCATTCTGAATACCAGGAGGTCCCGACGTGGATTATCCGAAAGGCGTCCCCAGCGCGGGACTTGTGAACGGGAAGTTCGTCGATGAAAACCCGTTGACCGGGACGCCGGGGTCGCTGATCCCGGCGGTGTGGGGCAACGGTGTGACGGAGGAACTGTTGACCGTGATTCGTGCGGCGGGCCTGGAGCCCTCCGAAAACGAGTCGGACCAGTTGCTCAAGGCGCTCAGGAGCGTGCTGACCCAGGACGCCATGCCCTTGGCGGCCCTGGCGTTCCCGACGGTGGGCACGGCGGACGGACGCATTCCGGCGACCGCTGCGGGGGCGTCGGCGGGCGGAACGGTGTCGGTGCCGGGCGGTGTGCTGGTCAGCCTCTGCGAAGAGGCTGCCGTGGGCGCGACGGCCCGGCCGCGCACGCTGCTGACCAGCGCATGGAGCTCGCCTGCGCTGGACATCAACAGCACCTATTTCCTGCGCATGCAGATCCGTGGCGGGGCACTGGCCTGCTACCTGCAAAAAGGCACCGATGCCGATGCGGTCCCCGCATCGATGAAGGGCGTCAACGGCAACGGCAGCGGCGGCGGGTTCGACTCGACGTGCATCGACATGCTGGTGGCCAGGGTGGTGACCGAGGGCGCCGGGACGGTGCCCAAGCTCACGCTGCTGGCGAACAAGGCGCGCCTGGAGGCGGTCGGCGTCTGGTCCGGCGCCAACGGCAACTATTCGTTGACCCTGAATTGGGCCCGCAAGCCGCGTGCCTACATCGCAGGCATCTGTGATTTCGACGACAACGTGAAGACGGACTACGGCGTGATCAGCGAGCCCATCGGGGTCAACATCACCGGTAAGCCGATCGTGCCGGAAGGCGGGGGCACCGACCGGTACACGGGGCGGGTGAGCATTATCGCGTGGGCGCAGAACTTGTCCGCCCCGGGGCTCATGAACGCCCGCGTCAGATGGGAGGTTTGAAGATGAAAGCCATCATCGAAAACGGTGTGGTGACCGCCCTGGTCAGCGGCGATGTGGAGGGCGGTGTCACGTTGGCCGAGGGCACCGCGGTGTCGGTCGGTTGGCGCTTCGCCGACGATGTGTTCAGCGCGCCGCCGGCGGCCGAGCCCGTTCGGGACGCCCGGCCGGAGGCGGAACGCCGTTGGCGCACGGCGACGCTCGCCGAGACCGACTGGCTGGTGATCCGCCACCGCGACGAACTGGACGTCGGGGCGCAGCAGACCCTGAGCGCCAAACAGTTCTCCAAGCTGCAGGCCTATCGTCAGGCGCTGCGCGACTGGCCGGCCGCAGGCGATCCTTCGGACAGCCTGTCGCGCCCCGAGCCGCCCAAGTGGCTGGCGCGGATGGCCCAACGTACCGCGTGAACGCGCCTGCCTGCGCACCCGCCTCGACGCCCGCCCTGCGCGGGCGTCTTTCATTCGTGCGGAACCCAACCGCCCATCGCTGGAACCACAGCGACTACTTACAGGACTTGAACAGTGGACTATCCAAAAAGCGTCCCGAGCGCCGGACTGGTGAATGGGAAATTTGTCGATGAAAACCCGCTGACCGGGACGCCGGGGTCGTTGATCCCGGCGGACTGGGGCAACGGGGTCACGCAAGAGATCCTCAACGTGATCAAGGCCGGGGACCAGACCCCGGACGAGAAGAAGTACGATCAATTGCTGCTGGCGATCCAGTCGGTCACGGCCAAGGGCTGGAACCAGGATCTGGCCTTGCCGTTGACGGCCCTGCCGCTGCCGACCGTGGCCTCGGCCGATGGCCGGCTGGCCGTGACGCCGGTTGCCTCAGCGACCAGCGGCGGGCGCGTGTCGGTGCCGGCGGGCGTTTACGTCAGCATCGGCCAGGAAGTGGTGGCCGGGCAGTTGGGGCGTTCGCGCACCTGCGTGACCGCGGCCTGGAGCAGCGCTGACCTGTTGCCCAGCTCCAGCTACTTTCTGCGGGCGCAGATGACCGCTGGCGCACTGACCTTCTACACCCAGCGCGGCACGGTCTTCGACGTAACGCCGGACTCCCTGAAGGGAACGGCCAACGGCGCCTCCGGCGGTGGTTTCCAGTCTTCGCCGCTGGACATGTGCCTGGCCTGGGTGGTCACCGGCGCGCCGGGATCCCTGCCGACGGTTCGCACCATCTACAACAAGGCGCGGCTGACCTGGACGCAGACCGTGAACGGCACCGGGGCAGTGTTCCTGCCGCTGGATCCCCATGCCCGCGCTGCGCGGCTGGTGGCGGGCAACCCGACGCCGTCGTCGACGGCCGTGACCTCCGTTGCGTTTCCGTCCACCGGATGGGCGGGGGGCAACTACAGCTTCCTGTCGCCCGTTTCAACCGCTGTCTCCAACAATGCGGGCGGCTGGAATCCCTCCACCGTCTATCCATGCGCAGTGTTCACCAACAACGTCCTCAACGATGTCACGGTGTCCACCCTGACCGCCAGTTTCGACCACGCCAATCTGCGTTCGCTCTGGCAGTGCTATCAGGCCGAACACACCTTGGGCCAGGTCGTTGCCGACAGCGACGAGCTGCTGTTGAGCATGGGCATCAAGAGCCATCCGGTGACCGACTACGTCACCGGCATCGCGATCAACTTTTCGGACGCCGTGAACGTCCAGCTGACATGGGAACTCATTCGATGATTGTCATTCAGGAACTCCACCAGATCGACGGTGAGCTGCGTCTTCCGCAACCGTCCGCCGCCCACGACTGGGACGGCGAGAAATGGGTGCTCAATGCCGTCCGGGCCGGGCTGCTGGATCAGCAGGAAGCCGAACGCCTGTGCGCCCGGCTCGATGCGGCCGCCGACAACGCCCGTGCCGCGCTGGCGGGCGATCCGCTCAAGGCGCTGGAATACGCCCAGGCGGCCGTTGACGCGCAGGCCTTCCAGGACGCCGGCTACCCCAGAGGCGACGTGCCGCTGTCCGTCGCCGCCTGGGTCGCCCGTGGCCGCAGCGCCAAACAGGCGGCGGACGAGATTCTCGACAAGGCCGCCCAGGTCAGCGACGGGCTGCTGGCCCTGCGCACCCTGCGCCTGAAGGCCAAGACCCAGATCCGCGCCCACGCGGCCAAGGGCAAGCTGGACGACGCGCGCAGGGTCGTCGATGACACCCTGGCGGCGATCCGCGTGCAGGTCGGCGGTTCGGCCGGCTGACCGGATCGCCTTCGGCGCGCCATTCCCAAGCCCACGTCACCGTGGGCTTTTTTGTTTTCGGCAACAGACCGTGGCAGGGCCGGTGGCGAACGCCGTCCCGGCACGGCTCATTTGTTATTTCAGAGGAACACACGATTTATGGACTATCCAAAGAGCGTCCCCAGCGTCGGCCTGGTGGATGGCCGCTTCGTCGATGAAAACCCGGTGGCGGGCACGCCGGGCTCGCTGATTCCGGCGGTGTGGGGCAACAGTGTGACCCAGGAGATCCTGGGCGTCATCACCGGTGGCGGTCTGGTTGCCTCCGAAGCGGACACCGGTCAGCTGTACAAGGCGATCCAGTCGATCGTCGGGGGCTACAGTCCGATGCGTTCGGTGGTGACTCGGGTCACGACGTCAAAAGCGCTTGCAGCCGAAGAACTCGGTCTGGTGCTGATCGATGGCAGCGCAGGGGCCATGACGCTCACGCTGCCGGCGGCCGGTGCCGAGCTCGGTGTGAGCGATGTGATCGTCCGTCGCCTGGACAACAGCGTCAACCGACTGGTCGTGCAGGCCGCCGGGAGTGACCGGATCCGTTTCCATACAAACCTTTCGCCGGGCGGTTACCCGTTCCTGGTACTGATGGGCGGCGGAGACTGGTGGCACCTGCGCAGCGATGGCGCCGGGAGTTGGTGGCCGGTCGGCCGCTACGACAATACGCCGTTGGGCCGTCCGGTCTTCGAAACCTCCACCGCAATCAGCCCTGGTGGCTACGGTATGCTCAACGGCGTGCTGTTCAACCGTGCCCAATGGCCGTGGCTATGGGATTTCGCCCAGGCTTCCGGGGCACTCGTCACCGAAGCTGCCCGGGCCGGTCGCGAAGGCGGATGGACCAGCGGCGATGGCGCGACGAACTTTCGCATACCCGAAATGCGCGGCGAATTCCTGCGGGTGCTGGATGAAGCGCGCAATGTCGATGCGGGGCGGGTCGCCGGCAGTTTGCAGGCCCATGCCCTGCAGACGCACAACCACTTTCTGCCGACAGGCTCGGGGTCATCTTTCCGGCCGGCTCCTGCGATTCCCGACGGCAATTGGAGCGTCACCAGCGACGTCAACTTTTCCCCGACCGGCAACACGGTGGCGACAACGTATCCCAATCCGGCTTTCGACTCTGATTCCTACATCGGCAACATCGGGACGTTTGCGGGGGAGACACGTCCGCGAAACATCGCCTGTCCAGGCCGGATCAAACTGATTTGAGGTTCTTATGTACAACTACCTGATCGACCGCAGCGGTGCCCTCATCGGGCCTGTGGAGTTCACGCCCGTGCCGGGGCTGGGCGTGCAACTGCCGGACAACGCGGTCACGCTGAATCTTGAATTGTCCCCGGCGCCGAACGGTTTCGCCTGGGCGCATATCAACGGTGCCTTGCAGCAACAGCCCGACTTTCGTGGGGATGTCTACCGCACCGAAACGGGGACACGAGAGACCTGGACCGCATTGGGGGCATTGCCGGAAGGCTATACCACGCTGCCTTGGCCTGGCGGATTCCATGTCTGGGACGATGGTGCCTGGCGGATCGATGACGAGGCACGTCTGGTGGATCTTGCGAAAACGACGCTCACGAGGCGCGACACGCTGCTGCGCGACGCCGTCCTGCGCATTGCCCCGCTGCAGTACGCCGTCGACATCGGCGACGCCTCCGCGGAGGAACAGCAGCGGCTGCTCGACTGGAAACGGTACAGCGTAGCGCTCAACCGCATCGATAGGCAGGCCGGCTTTCCTGATGGCATCGACTGGCCTGCGATGCCGGGTACTTCCTCAGGCAACTGATCGCACAGGAAATGAGTAATGGACTATCCCAAGAGCATCCCCGGCGTCGGCCTGGTCAACGGCGGCTTCATCGATGAAAACCCCGTTGCCGGAACCCCCGGTTCGTTGATCCCCGCCGCCTGGGGCAACGGCGTGACGCAAGAAATCCTCAACGCCATCAAGGCCGCCGGGCTGACGCCGGATGAGGCCAGGACCGACCAGTTGGCGACGGCCATCGGCGCCCTGGTCGACTTCAACAAGCTCAGGAACACCCCGACCACGCTGAGCGGCTACGGCATCACCGATGCCACCGGACGGTTGCTGGCGGTCAAGCAGTTCGACACGGTCGGGATCACGGTGTACCGGCCCGATCCCAAGGCCAAGAGGATTCGCGTGCGGCTGGTCGGTGCGGGCGGTTCCGGAGGCGGCTGTTCGCCTGTCCCGGCGAACTCGCAGGGCCTCGGGGGCGGCGGCGGTGCCGGAGCCTACGGTGAAGGCCTGTACGACGTGACGCCGGACATGAGGGCCGGCGTGCCTGTTTCGCTGGGCGCCGGCGGCGCTGCCCGCAACGCGCTGGGCGCATCGGGCGGTGGCGCGTCCTTCGGGCCGTACATGAGCGTTACTGGAGGTTCGGGCGGGCAAACCCTGGTGATCACCCTGACAGCCACTTCCTCCGGCTTCGTTCAGGGCGGGACGGGAGGGCAATCGGTCACCGGCGCCAACCTTGTCGGTGCCCGTGGCCAGAGCGGCGGTTACGCCATGAGCAACGCGAACTGGGGACTGCTCTCCGGTGCCGGCGCCCCCAGCCCGTTCGACGGCGGCGCCCCCTTCACCGGGGTGAACCTGAGCGCCAACACCGGCACGCGGGGCTCCGGGGGCAGCGGGGCCTGTTCGAACAGTGCCTCTGCCTCCAATCCGAGCGGCGCGGGCGGCAATGCCTTTTGCGAAATCTGGGAGTACGAATAATGGCCCTCTATGCACGGGTGGAAAACGGTGTCGCCGTGGAACTGATCGATACCGGCGACTATGCGATCACACAGCTGTATGCCCCTTCCTTCGTCGAGATGATGGTGCGGGTGCCTGACGGCGCCGACGTCGAACTCGGCGCGCCGCTCGGCGATCTGCGCCAGGCGGCCGCACCGGCGGCTGCGCCTCCGAGCCCTTTGGCGACGCGGGCCAACGTTGCCGTGGACGATGAACCTGCGGCCCAGGCGCGGGCCTGGCGCGAGTCGGTCCTGTCGGCCACCCAATGGCTGATGACTCGGCATCGCGACGAACAGGAACTCGGCCGCGTGCCGAGCCTTCCGGCGGCGCAGTACCTGGAGCTGCTCCAGTTCCGCCAGGCCCTGCGCGATTGGCCGGCCTCCACTGACTTTCCCGCCGCTGTCGGCAGGCCCGCCGTGCCGCAATGGCTGGCCAGTGCCGCAGGCTGAACCCCTGATCATAAGGAGATGAACATTGGACTATCCCAAAAGTGTACCCAGCGTCGGCCTGGTGAACGGCCGCTTCGTTGACGAAGACCCGCTGGCCGGAACCCCGGGCTCGCTGATTCCGGCAGCGTGGGGCAACGGCGTGACGCAGGAGATCCTGGGTGTCGTGAAGGCCGCCGGCATGACCCCGGACGAGGCGAACAGCAACCAACTGCTGGGGGCGTTGCGCAGCCCGGCGCTGTTCATGACGGCGGCGCAGTTCGATGCCAGCCGCTCGGCCGCGACCTGCGAGTTCGTCCAGCAGGCGCTGGGCAGCCATGCCAATGCGCGGAGCATTGCCGGCCCGGTCCAGCTGACCGCGGCGGATGTCGGCTGCGCCATCGGCCTGGGCGGAACGGCCGCCTACACCGTGACGCTGCCGGACGCCGCGACGGTGCCGGTCGGCGCGTCGATCAGCCTGCATTGCCGAAACACCGTGCCGGTCACGGTCGCCAGCAAGACCGGTGCGCAGATCAGCCCCCAAGGGGCCTATCTGGGCTCGATCACGATCAACAACGGCGAGAGCGCGACGTTTGTCCGGGAGGCGGGCATCTGGGTCGTTCACGGCACGGCCGCGCTGAAATACTCGGCGTCCTACGCCTCGCAGTTTTCCACCGCCGGCTATCAGCGGTTCCCCAGCGGGTTCATCCTGCAATGGGTGACAGGGGGATCCGACGCGAACGGCGTCATGACCGTGTCGTTGCCCATCACGTTTCCCAACGCCGTCCTGGGAGGGCTCGCCAACGAAGGCTACCCGCCAGGCTGGGGAGGCTCCAACGTGACCGTCTGGGCCTTTGACCATGCCTCCTCCACGACAACCACAGCGGTTGCCCGGGTGCGCAACGTGATGGCTTCGAGCGTGAAGGCCGATCCGGGTATCTCGGGTCGCATACTGGTTTGGGGACGATAACCATGACTATCTATTTTTATGCGCGGACACGCGGATTCGACCTGGTCGACAACCCGTTGCCGGAACCGCCCGAAGGCGCGGTGGAAATCACCCAGGCCCAGTACGCCGAACTGTTTGCCGGCCAGGCGCTCGGCAAGGTCATCGACGCCAGCGCCAGCGGCCAGCCGGTGCTGATCGACCCGGTCATCCCCCGGTCGGCGCTGGTCGCCCAGGAACGCCGTTGGCGCAATCAGGTTCTGCAAGACACCCAATGGCTGGTGCTTCGCGATGCCGAAGAGCTGGAAATGGGTGAGGGCACGACGTTGCGTGCCGATGAGTTCAAACAGTTGCTGGCGTATCGGCAGGCATTGCGGGAATGGCCCGGTGATCCGGACTTTCCCGATGCGAAGTCGCGTCCGGTGGAGCCTGACTGGTTGGAAGAACTGCAGCGAACCGGCCTTTGAGCTGCGGCAGAGATCGTCAACCAAGGAGAAACACACGTGGATTTCCCCAAAAGCGTGCCGGGCTCGGGACTTGAGAACGGAAGATTCGTCGACGAAGACCCCATCGGCGGAAAGCCTGGATCGCTGATTCCTGCGAGCTGGGGCAACAGTGTCACCCAGGAAATACTCAATGCAATCACGGCGGCCGGCCTGACGCCCGACGAAGAACAGACCGACCAATTGGCCAAGGCCATCCGGCAACTCGCGAAGCCGGATCCTTTGCAGCAGTTTCCGGTGCAGGTGTACCGCAGGAATGTGCTGATCAACGGCGGGTTCGATATCTGGCAACGCGGAACCACCAACCTGGCACCGAACATCGGCGGCTATGTGGCCGACCGCTTCCGGTGCGACTGGAACGGCAATGCAGGGGTTGCCATCAGTCGGCAAAGCTTCATTCCAGGTCAAGGCGAAGTCGCGGGCGAACCCCAGGCGTACCTGCGTTGGCAGCAGACGGCGGCCGGCACCGGATCGACCGTGCACAGAGTTTCCCAGAACGTCGAATCGGTCAGGACGCTTGCGGGCAGGACGGCGACCGTTTCGTTCTGGGCCCGGTCCGATGCGGCGCGTCAATTGCGGGTGATGATCTTCCAGAACTTCGGCACGGGCGGCTCCGAACCTGTCGAAAGGCCGGTCGAGGTCTTTCAGGTCGGCACCGGATGGGCGAAGTACAGCGCCTCGTTCCAGGTGCCGACCATTGCCGGAAAGATGCTGGGCGCGAACCACTTTCTGCGGCTGGCCATCGACCTGCCGCTCAACGTGCTGCAGACCGTCGATCTGGCGCGCATCCAGCTGGAGGAAGGGCCGGTTCCGACCCCCTTCGAATACCGCACCGAAGCGCAGGAGCTGAGCGATTGCCAGCGCTACTTCGAGCGGTCGTTCACCGGCGGGTTGCCGATTCGGGCAAACAACGGCTCCGGCACCTGCATTTCGACGTTCAGTCAAGTGCCGGCCGCCAACACCGGCCAGTACGGCATGACGATCGGCATGCTCGTCCAGAAGCGTGTCCTGCCGACGGTCGTGGCCTATTGCCCTGGTGAAAACAGCGCCCAGGTCTGGAACCAGTCGATCGGCAAGCCTTGCACCGGAACGATCCTGCAGGGACTGACGGACCGTGCGATCTCGTTCGCCACCGTCACACCCGTCGGCAGCGCCCCCGGACAGACCCTGCAAATCGAATGGACGGCTGACGCCGAAATCTAGGAGACCCGATGGACTATCGATTGACCGTCAATGGCGTGATGCGCCTGAGTGACGCCGCGTACATCCCGCAGGATCCGGGTAACCGGGACTGGCTCGAATATCAGGCGTGGCTGTCGGAGGGTGGGCAGGTGCTGCCCCGGCTTGCCGATCCCGACAGCGACGATGCACAGCGCGGCGTCCTGGGCCTTTTCAAGCGCCTCATTTAAATCATCTATATGGATCAAGCGTGAAAACTCTGGAAAACAACTGATCGGCGGGTTTTTCACGCCAACGTGATTCAATCGCAGCATCCAGGGAGGATCGAACATCATGCCAATCACCGAAAACCAGCTTGTCAGCATCATGCCGAACGCCCGCCCCAAAGCGGGCGTTTTCGTTCCGGCGCTCAATGCGGCCATGGAGCGCCACCGCATCGACACGCCCAAGCGCATCGCCGCGTTCCTGGCCCAGGTCGGCCATGAGTCGGGCCAGTTGCGCTATGTGCGTGAACTGGGCAGCCAGCAATACCTGAGCAAATACGACACCGGCACCCTCGCGGCCCGGTTGGGCAACACCCCCGAAGCCGACGGCGACGGGCAGAAGTACTGCGGCCGAGGCCTCATCCAGATCACCGGCCGCACCAACTACCGGCAATGCAGCCTCGGCCTGTTCGGCGACGAACGCCTGCTGGCCTTGCCGGAACTGCTGGAGCAGCCGCAATGGGCGGCGGAGTCCGCGGCCTGGTTCTGGGCGCAGAACGGGCTGAACGAGTTGGCTGACCGCGACGAGTTCAACGGCATCACCCGGCGCATCAACGGCGGGCTCAACGGCCTGCAGGACCGCCTGGAAATCTGGGGGCGGGCGAGGGCGGTGCTATGCCCGGTCTCGGCCTGAACCCCTGGAGGCTGGCCGGCATCGCGCTGCTGGCCGTCGGGGCGGCGGCGCTGGCCTGGCGGTTCCAGGACTGGCGCTACGGCCGGCGACTGGCCGAGCAGGCCCTTGAACATGCCCAGGTTCTCAATCAACTGACCCTGACGGCCGCCGCCGCGCAACAGGCCGAGCAGGACAAGCGCCTGGCCCTGGAGCAACGGCTCGCGGCCAGCGAACAGACCCACTACCGAGCGCTCAATGATGCCCAACGTGATCAGGCTCGCCTGCGCGACCGTCTTGCCACTGCTGATCTGCGCCTGTCAGTCCTCGTCGATGCCGGCGACGTTGCCCAAGGCTGCGACGTGCCAGCCGCCTCCGGCGCCGGCGGCGTGGATCATGCAACCCTACGCGCCCGACTTGACCCGGCGCATGCTCAACGAATTGTCGCCATCACCGACGAAGGCGACCGCGGACTGATCGCCCTGCAGGCCTGCCAGGCCTATGTCAGGGCTTTGGCGCCTGCACATCCTGAATGAGCCTGCGCCTTGCATGCGCCATCGGCTCGTGTACGGTGGTGCACATTCCATCCGATCCGGAGTGCGCCGTGAAAGAAATCACCCAACTGGCCGCCGAACTTGGCCGGCGCCTGCAACTGCTCAATGCCCACGTCACCACGGCCGAGTCCTGCACCGGCGGCGGGATCGCCGAGGCGATCACCCGCATTCCCGGCAGCTCGGCATGGTTCGAGGCCGGCTACGTGACGTATTCCAACCGGCAGAAGACCTTGCAGCTGAACGTGCCGGCGGACCTGTTCCCGACGGTGGGCGCGGTCAGCCGCGAAGTGGTCGAGGCCATGGTGCGCGGCGCCCAGGACAAGAGCCGGGCGCGCTTCGCCGTGGCGGTCAGCGGCGTGGCCGGGCCGGACGGCGGTTCGCCGAACAAGCCGGTGGGCACGGTGTGGCTGGCCTGGGGGGCGGGCGACGCGGTATCCAGTGAGGTGCAGCACTTCCCCGGCACCCGTGACGACGTCCGCCGACAAACGGTGAAGGCCGCGCTAGAGGGGTTGCTGCGACTGACGGTCGAAGTGCTGGCGCGGCCGGTGCCGGCGTTCGACCGCTCGCCGGCCT
>NZ_JBIVHR010000129.1:0-13154 GCF_044749305.1 Pseudomonas sp. NPDC089534
GGCTTCGGCTGAGCTGGCGTCGGTGGCTGCGATCCTGGGTCGCCTGCCGACCGTCGAGGAGTACATGGAATACGCCGGCAAGATCGACAGCATGGCGGCCGACGTTTACCGCTACCTGTCCTTCGACCAGATCGCCGAGTTCCGTGAAGCTGCTGCGAACGCCAAGATTCCGGTCGTTCAAGCCTAACGCTGCAAGGCAATGAAGAACGCCGCCCGTCGCGAGACGGGCGGCGTTTTTTTATGCCTCCAATACCCCACCACCCTCCCCTGTGGGAGCCAGCCTGCTGGCGATGACGCCGGAACAGCCGACATCTCCAGCGCCTGACCCACCGCCATCGCCGGCAAGCCGGCTCCCACAGGTTCCCAGGCGTTCGCCGATTCCGTGTACGCCAAAGAAAACGGTGGGAGCCAGCCTGCTGGCTCCAACAGGTTCCTAAGCGTTCGCCAATTCCGTGTACGCCAAAGAAAACTGTGGGAGCCGGCTTGCCGGCGATGGCGTCGGCACATCCAGCCTCCTCTCAGGCAGACACCCCGCCATCGTTAACAGGCTCGCTCCCACAGGGGATCATTGCTCAGGGAGCCAGATCGAGCGCCTTCTGCACCGCGCCATCCACGCTCAACCCGCTCAGGATCACGCCATTGGCCTGCACCTGCGGCAGCGCATCCAGCGCCGCCAGCGCCTCGTGCTTGAGCCGGGCCAGAATCAGCCGCTTGCCCTCCTGATGCACCCGCACGAAGAATTCCTGCATCGCCTCAAGGCTGGTGCCGTCCAGGTCGGGAGACTCCTCCAGGCTGAGGATCACCGTGTGCAGCGGCACCTGCGAATGGCGGATCAGCCGCAACGCGCCGCCCAGGATCCGCTCGACATTCGCAAAGAACAACGCCTCGCCGGGCCGCACGATCAAAATCCCCGGCTGCGCCGTGGCGGCGGGATGGCGCTGCAGCTCGACAAAGTCGTGTCCGCCGTCGATCCGCCCGAGTTCCTGGATGTCCGCCGCCGACAGCTGCTTGAGCATCAGCAGCACACTGATGGCCACCGACACCAACAGGCCGTCCAGCACCCCCAGCACCAGCACGGACGTCACCGCGCAGACCACCAGCACGCGGTCGCGCCGCCAGATGAAGTAGCGCCCCAGCGGTTGCAGGCTCAAGCCCCTGCCCAGCGCGTGCATGACAATGGCCGCCAGCACCGGCTCGGGCGTCAGCGCAATCCACGGCAGCACGGTCAGCACGATGATCAGCACCGTCAGCGCCGCGATGCCGCCCGCCCAGCGGGACGTGGCGCCGACGGCTTCGTTGGCCGAGGTCGCCGAATAGCCGGCCCCCACCGGCATGCCATGGAACAGGCCGGACAGCAGGTTGCCGGCGCCCAGGGCCAGCAGATCGCGGTTGGACGTCACCCGGTCGCCGTGCTTGAGCGCATAGGCGCTGATCGAACCGTAGGATTCGGCATACAGGATCATCACCATGGCAAACGCCACCTCCCCCAGGCGCAGCCAGTCGGCGAACGGCAGCGCCGGCAGGTTGGGCACCTCCAGGCCCAGGTCGATGGCGCCAATCAGCTTCACGCCGTGATCCGACAGGTTCAGCCACTGCCCGGCCGCGATGCCGATCACCACCACCAGCAGACCGCCGGGCACCCGAGGGTGGCGCGAAAGCACCCCGAGCAGCACCAGCGCCACGGCGGCGACTGCGGCGGACGGCCAGTTCCATTGTGGCAACTGCTCCAGCAACTGCGGGGCGAAACGCACCAGATTGGCGTCCGTCAGGTGCACGCCGACCACACTGGCCACCTGCTTGAGAATGATGGTCAGCGCCAGCCCGAACGCGAACCCGCGCAGCACCGGCTTGGCGATGAAGGACGTGACACTGCCGAAGCGGAAGAGCCCGGCCAGCACGAACAACGCGCCGGTGACCAGCACCAGGCCCACCGCCAGGGTCGAGCGCAATTGCGGGTCGCCGTTGGCCAGGGTCGCCGTGGCCGCCGCCAGCACCGCCGCCGACGACGAGGTCGCCGAAACGATCGCGAAACGGCTGGTGCCCAGCAGTCCGTAGCACAGCAAACCGGCGAACAGCGCGATCACCCCGGCCTGGGGCGCCAGCGCGGCGATGGTTGAGTAAGCGACGGCTTCAGGCAGCAGCAGGCCGGCGATCGACAGCCCGGCGAGCAGGTCCTGCCAGCGGTTGGAGGGTGCAACAGGACGGGGGGCGCTCGACAATCCTCTGTCTCCAGGCGAAAAAAAAGCCGCTGCGCACATCATGCGCAGCGGCCACTGTAGCTGTGTATCTGCCGGGGCGCGAGGCCCCGCGCGGTTATGCCGCCAGCGAATAGATCAACGCCGAAATCGCCACCAGGCCCACGGCCGTGACGAATACGTTGGACGCCTGGCCGCGGAAGCGGGCCATCGCCGGCACCTTGCGGATGGCGTACATCGGCATCAGGAACAGGATCGCCGCGATCACCGGGCCGCCGATGGTTTCGATCATGCCCAGGATGCTCGGGTTGAGCGTGGCCACGATCCAGCACACCACCAGCATGAACGCCGCGACGATGCGGTCCAGGGCCTTGGCGCCCGGACGCTTGCCGCTCTTGACGATCAGGCCCTTGAGGCCTTCGCTGGCGCCGATGTAGTGGCCCAGGAACGACTTGGAGATGGCCACGAACGCGATCAGCGGCGCCGCGAACGCGATGGTCGGGTTGCTGAAGTGGTTGGCCAGGTACGACAGGATCGACAGGTTCTGCGCCTTGGCCTCGGCCAGTTGCTCCGGCGACAGGGTCAGCACGCAGCTGAACACGAAGAACAGCACCATCAGCACCATCAGGGCGTGGGCGCGGGACAGGATCTGCGAGCTGCGCTCATCGGCGTGGACGCCGTAGCGGCGCTTCTGGTCCACCGCGAACGCCGAGATGATCGGCGAATGGTTGAACGAGAACACCATCACCGGAATCGCCAGCCACAGCGTGTGCAGGAACGCCGAAGGCGCCGGCACGTGCGAGGCGGTGGTGAGGATGCCGCCGGTCCAGTGCGGGATCAGGTACACCGCCAGGAACGCCAGGGCGACGATGAACGGGTACACCATCAGGCTCATGGCCTTGACGATCACCTGCTCGCCGCAGCGCACCACCGCCAGCAGGCCGAGGATCAGCGCGAACGACAGCACCGCGCGCGGCGGCGGCGTGATGTGCAGTTGGTGTTCGAGGAAGCTGGCGACCGTGTTGGTCAGGCCGACGCTGTAGATCAGCAGGATAGGGAAGATGGCGAAGAAGTACAGCAAGGTGATCAGGGCGCCGGCCTTGATGCCGAAGTGCTGCTCGACCACCTCGGTGATGTCGGCGCCTTCGCGGCCGGACAGCACGAAGCGGGTCAGGCCCCGGTGTGCGTAGAACGTCATCGGGAACGCCAGCAGCGCCAGGATCAGCAACGGCCAGAAGCCGCCCAGCCCTGCGTTGATCGGCAGGAACAGGGTGCCGGCGCCGATGGCCGTCCCGAACAGTCCCAGCATCCAGGTGGTGTCTTGACGGTTCCAGCTCGAAAGCTCAGCTGGTGCCGCCGATTCAAAGCGCTCGTTGACGCTATTGGCCTGATCATTCATCCGGTCGGATCTCCGCATTCCGGTCACTTGCCACTCGGTCAAAACGCGCCGGAAAAAACCGACAGAAACGTCGCAACCGAAACAGGGTCGCGATTCTCCGGGATAAATGAGCAGAAGCAAAGACTTAGCTGAGGAATGGTTGTGCGAATCAGATCACCTGCATGTCGTTTTCGGCAAAATCACTGTCGGCCATAGACACGGACAATGTCGTTTTCCGGCAAACCCAAGCACCGCAAACCTGCCGGAAAGGACGCTCAGAGCAGCTCGCCGACCGGTGTTTATCGGCTATACCCAATGGCGAGATTCCGACCGTGTTCCTCAAGCCCCCCTGGAGCCGCCCCATGCCCCTCGTCCGCGTCGACATCAGGAAGAACCCCGACCCCACCTTCGCCAAGCGCATCGGCGAGGTGATCTACGCCGCCCTGCGCAGCACGTTCAACGTGCCGGAGCACGACAATTTTCAGATCCTGGCCGAGCATGACGGCCCGCACTTCATCTACGACCCGCAATACCTGGGCATCCCGCGCAGCGACGGCATGGTGTTCATCCAGCTCACGGTCAGCGAAGGCCGCAGCGTCGAGCAGAAGCAGCAGCTGTACCAGACGATCGCCTATCACCTGCACAACCAATTGGCGGTGCGCCAGGAAGACGTGTTCATCAACCTGGTGGAGGTGAAAAAGGAGAATTGGTCGTTCGGCAACGGCATCGCCCAGTACGTGAGCTGAAACCCCGGCCGCCCGTTCCGGCTCGGCCTTCTGACCAAGCGCCCTCCCGGCCCCCGCACCAGCTCCTACACTGGCTGGTGCGAGCCCAGGGGCCTGCGGTTGCCAAACCGCTGCGCAATCCGCACTCTGGCACGACTTTCGCGACCGACACGACGACGATCACAGGAGCCGAGCAATGCCCGCCACCGTTCTGGTACTGGTTGAAACCATCAATGACTACCTGCCGATCCTTGAACGACAGGGCTTTCACCTGATCCTCGCCCCCACCCCCGCCGAGCGCGCCCAGGCCATCGCCAGCCACGGGCCGCGGATCGATGCCGTGCTGACCCGCGGCCCGCTGGGCCTGCATGCCGACGAAATCGCCGCGCTGCCGGCGCTCAAGATCATCTGCGTGATCGGCGCCGGCTACGAACAGGTGGACCTGCAGGCCGCCAGCGACCGCGGCCTCACCGTGACCACCGGCGCCGGAGTCAACGCCTCCTCGGTGGCCGACCATGCCATGGCCATGCTGCTGGCGCTGGTGCGCGATATTCCGCGCTGCGACGCCGCCGTGCGCCGGGGCGAATGGCCGAAGATCATGCGCCCGTCCCTGGCCGGCAAGCGCCTGGGCATCCTCGGCCTGGGCGCGGTGGGCATGGCCATCGCCAAGCGTGCCGGCAACGGCTTCGACATGGAGATCAGCTACCACAGCCGCCAGGTGCGCAGCGACGTGCCCTATGCCTTCTGCTCGACCCCGACGGAGCTGGCCCGGGCCTCGGACTTCCTGGTGATCGCCACCCCCGGCGGCATCGGCACCCAGCACCTGGTGACCCGCCCGGTGCTCGATGCCCTGGGGCCCAAGGGCTTTCTCGTCAACATCGCCCGCGCCAGCGTGATCGCCACCGCCGATCTGATCGCCGCGCTGGAACAGCGGCGGATCGCCGGCGCCGCCCTGGATGTGTTCGACCATGAGCCGCAGGTGCCGGATGCGCTGAAGGGCCTGAGCAACGTGATCCTGACCCCGCACGTCGCCGGTCTGTCACCGGAGGCCACCCAAGGCACCGTCGAGCTGGTGGGGAAAAACCTGGTGGCGTTCTTCTCCGGCCAACCGGTGCTGACGCCCCTCGACCTGCCGCCGCGCCTCAACAACCAGCGCGTGCACTAAAGCACGCCGAGCAACGTCCACATCCGGCGCGCCTCGGCATCGGCGGAAATCAGTTCGCCCAGCAGCTCGCTCAGCGGCTTGTTGCCCCACTCCACCGCGCGCCGGATCAGGTACGGCACCGGGCTGTGGGGCTCGGTGCGGGCCAGGTACTCGGCGATCAGCAGCAACTGCCGGTAGGCCTCCTCACGGCTGGCCGGCTCGCGCGACAGCTGGGCCGCCGGGGTTTCGGCCTCCGCGGCGGCAGGCGCCTCATCGGCGGGCAGAGGCTCGGCGGCAGGTTCCTGAACCGGTGGCGGCGCGGGTTGTTGCGGGTGCATGGCGATGAACTCCTTGACCAGCGTGAGCAGCGCCTGGAGGGTCTCCTGCAAGGGCTTGAGCCCCGGCCCCTGATCCCCCAGATAGGTATCGCTCCAGGCGTTCAGCCGTTGCAGGTGCTGCAGCCCCAGCAACAGGTTGCCCTGTTGGCGCAGCCAGTACGCCATGGGCGTGACGCGCACCTGGTCGCCGAGCCTTTTCTGTTCGCTGCGGGCGGTTTCCGCCAGGGCCTTGGCGTTCTTGCTGTCGTTGACCTGCACCTGCTGCACCTGGAGACGGCGCCAGGCTTCCAGGCTGTAGGTTTCGAAGTCCCGGTTCTGGGCGCCGAACAGCGGCACCCGGGTCAGCAGGACTTCGCTGTAGCGGCGCACCAGCCACTCCAGCGGAATCACCCGCCACGACTGGTCGCCGTCATCGGCACGCGGGTGCACCTGATCGGGATAGCGCTCGCACAGGCCGGCGATCAGCGCCAGACTGCCGGGCAAGCCGTCCAGGCCCTGCAAGTGCAGCCAGGCTTCGCCGAGCCAGGCGCTGAGCATCAGGTCCTTGCTGCGCTCCAGCAGCAGGTGGGTGGTGAGGGCCTCCACCTTCGGCCAGTCCGCCCGTTTCAGCGTCGACTCCCACACCCCGGTCGGCAGGCTGGCGTCGTCTTCGCGGCGCAGGTCGCGCAGTTGATCGAACTCGCGCTCGTAACGCAGGTCCGCGCCGCACGGCGCGTCTTCGCTGATCGGCGCGAGCAGCTGTTCAATGAGGTCCGGCAACGGGGTGGATGGCAGGCTCACAGCCCCTCCTTCTGGGTGTCGATGGCGGCGGTCGTGCCGGTCACCTGAAACGGCGAGCGCGGCGCCCGGGTCGGCGGCGGCGCGATGGACATCGGCAGCTTCGAGCCCTGGCTCATCAGCGACAGGCGCACGAACATCCGGGTGAACCCGGTGGTGACGCTGTCGTTCTGCGCCGTGACGGGCAGGCGCAGGCTCAACGGGAAATCGGTGTAGTCCATGCTCGGCTGGCGCTGCACCGAAAAATGCGCGCGCATCAGGCGCAGCAGCGACCATGGCCCACCGTACTCCCAGCCCGCTTCGAGGTCGCGCACCACCAGGTTCGGCTGCAGCGGATCGTTGACCGGCCGCTCCTTGCCGTTGCGCGCCCAGCGCAGGGTCAGGCGCACCGGCTGGCCGACCATCCAGCGCAGGTTCGGCTGTTCGGCGCCGGGGTAGCTGATCTCCTGGCTGCCGGCCAGCAGGCCCCAGGCGATGACCTGATCGGCGCCCCTTTCCTCTTCGCGGTCGGTGCGCCAGCGCACATCCAGCTCCAGGCCGAGGATGCCGCTCTTGTCCCGCACGAACAGCGGCGTGAGCCAGGCGCCGGCCTGCTTCAAACGGTTGAGGAAGTCCTCCGCCGCCAGCCGCTCCGGCGCCTGGCTCGTCGCCAGGCCAGCCAGCGCCACCGGCAGGCGCTTGTCGATCAGTTCCAGCAAGTGCTGCACCCGCGCAGGGTCCGCATCCTGCGCCTGCACGCCGTTGGCGAACGGGAAGCGGTCGGCCAGGTACTGATTGAAGTAGTTGGCCAGTTCGTTCCAGGCGGCGGCGGCCTGTTGCTGCTGCAGGAAGCGGCAGCGCTGCATCGCCGTCTGCTGCAGCTCCACCGCCCGCATCGCCAGGGTGCCGCGTCCGCTGGCGACATTGGCGGTCTGCAGCACCTGAACGCAGGAACCGGTGTCCATTTCGATGAAATCGCGGCTGACCAACTGTTCGATCTGCGCCGGCGAGCTGGCGGGGTTGGCGTCCTTGTACTTGAGCAACTCGTCGTTGAGCGCGCTGAACTGGGTCACCCGTTCGTAGTCCAGGGCCGACAGGTTGGCCTGCTGGGTCTTGAGCCACTGCAACGCGGACGTTCGCCGCTCGGTGATGCCGAGCATGGTGTTGAACTGCTGCTTGAGGCTGAGCTTCAGGTCCTGCACATCGCTGGCGCCGTACAGTTGCAGGCCGAGGTTCTTCGAGCCGTCCCACTGGCTGATTTCGGCCCGTCCGCCGAACAGCGGCTGGGCGACGATCTCGTCCAGGCCGCCGACGATCTGCGCCATGGCGCGGCGGTTCAGCGCACTTTGCAGGTGCGCCGCCAAATCCGTGCGGTGCACCTCGACAAACGCCTTCTGCAGTTCCATCGCCTGTTCGGCGCGCACGTTGAACACCGCATAGGGCTGGGTCTGGTCGTCGTGGTCCTTGAGGCTCAGCCACATCGCCTGGGCCGCCGCGCTTTCGGCCGCCTGCAACAGGGCGCCGCGGTAGATCGCCGGGATCCGCGGCAGCTCTTCGGCGATGTAACTCTTGTAGCTGGCGAAATAGCTCAAGGAGGTGTCGAGGTCGTCGCCGTCCACGGTCTGGCCGCGCAGGTCGATGTTGTCCTGGCTCGCGCGCAAGGCGACCGACACGAAGTCGCGCTTGAACAGCGACTGCACCGCGTTGTCCAGCTTGACCACATGCTCCTGCAGCGTCAGTTGCCCGCTGCCCTGCTGCACCAGCAGGTTGCTCCGCGACCCGGCCTGGGCGATCCACTGGTCGCGGAAGCTTTGCTGCAGCTTGGAAGCCTGGGCCTCCAACTGCTGCTCCACCGCCGGCCCCAGCAAGGCACTCTTGTGCACCTTGTCGAGCATTTCGCGGTAGCCCGGCACCAGCTCCTGGCCTTTGCCGCGTCCCCACGCCGAGTTGGTCAGGGCGATCGCCACTTGCAGGTCGTCGATCAGCGCACGCAGGTCCTCCAGTTCCCTGAGGCTGTTGCCGCTGCCGACCTCCAGTTGCTCCAGATGCAGCTTGAGGTAGCCGGCCTTGCTGACGAAGTTGTCGGCCAGGAAATACTGATCCAGCCAACGCTCCATCAGCCCGGTGAAATTGCCCACGATCAGCGGCCGGTCGACGCTCAGGTCCAGCGCCTGCAGATCGCCGTTTTCGTCGGCCAGCAGCACCCGGTTGAAGAAGGCGGCATGGCGCAGCGTACCGGCGTTGAGGTTCAGCGACAGGGCGTTGTTGCTCAACTGCACAAGGTCTTCCAACGGTGCGCGGGTGTTGTTCAGGGCCTGGTTGAACCACTGGTTCTGCTGCTCCAGGCGCACGGCGCGGTCCACCAGGTCCGTGGCCTTCTGATAGTTCTGCCACTGCGCCGGATCCTCGCTCTCGACGCTGACGCGCCGGTCGGTGCTGCGGATGCCCTTGAGCTGGGTCAGCTCGGCGGCCAGCAGGTCGTGCAGCGGTTCGAGCAAGTGCCGGCGGGCCGACTGGCGCAGTTGCTGCTCAAGCGTGGAATCGAGCGAAGAGAACCACGACGTCGGGAACACCAGCGACGCGAAATCCCAGCGCGGCGAGCGTTCCATCACCCGCCACAGGCTTTGCACGTTGCGCCGGGTCGGCTCGACCCGGTGCGCATCGTCGGTGACCGCCACATAGCCTTTCTGGGCAACTTGCAGTTGCCGGGCCAGCTCGTGGGCGTCCTTGACCGAGGCATGCCAGACCAACAGCATCGCCACCGCCCAGACCACCGCGACCACCAGCGCCACCCCGGCCGTCAGCCGCTGCCAGCGCTGACGCAGGCGCAACAGGCGCGGCACGCCCTGGGCCACGCCGCGCTCGCCGACGATGCGATGGCGCCACAACTGGCGCACGAAGGCGCTTTGCTGCAAGCCGCTGTCATCGGCGCTGAACCCGTCCAGCGCATCCTCCGCCGGTTGGTTCGCGCTCAGGTACACCCCGCGAAAACACGGCGCCTCGCCTTGGGCGTTGCCCTGGAACACCGGCTCCAGCACGTTCTGCAATCCGCGCCGCAGGGTCTCCAGACGCTCCGGCAAGGCATACAGGTCGGCACTCAGTTGCCCGGACAACGTGCCGATCTCGATCACCGCTTCGGCCACCGCCCGGTGCAGACGGTCCAGCGCCTGGTCGCTCCATTGCCCTTGCCAAACCGCATCCCTGGCATAGGGCGACGACCAGCCCAGCGTGCGCTCGCGGGCCTCGTCCGGCAACGCGCTGATCAGTTCCTGGAATCCCGGCAACTCCTCAAGCCCGGTGATCACCACGTACACCGGCAGGCTCAGGCCAAAGCGTTGCAGCAGGTCGATGAAGCGCCGCCGCGCCGCCAGCCCCAGGGCGGTCGCCTGTTCAAGATTGCCGAGCCGCGCGGCCGGCACCGTCCAGATCACTCCGTCCAGCGGCCGTTTGCTGCGCAGGCGCAGGATCAGGCCCAGCAGCCGCCACCAGCCGCCGCGCTGCAAGTGCATGCCGTCTTCGGGCAAGAACAGCGCCTGCGGCACCACCAGCACCGCGCCTTCAGGGTCGGACCACCAGCGGCCGAACCAGGCCGGCTTGTCGGTGGGTTGCAGGCGCCATTCGGTCACCAGTTGCGTGCCCTGCACCTCGTCGCCGAGCATCAGCAGCCACGGCAACTGATAGCGGTCGCGGCTGCCCTGCTCCTGCTCCATGTGCCGCACCGCGCCGTAGAAACTGCGGATCGCCGCGCCGCTCTGGGTGCGCAGCCACCACACCGCGACCGCCAGCAGCACCAGCAGCAGGACAATGCCGACCACCCACGCCACAATCGCCAACGTGCTCATGAGCCTTGCTCCGGTGCCGGCGCAAGTTCAGTCATCTGCAGCACCGGCTCCAGCTCCTGGCCGATGTCGCGCCAGAGCATGTGACCCAGGCCTGCAAGCAGCACCAGCATCGCCGCGATGCCCAGCGCCAGCCGGAAGCCGTCGGGCAGCGCCGTGCGCACCGGCAGGTTCAGCGGCGCCGCCTGCGAGGGCTGCACCAGCCGCTGGCTGACGTCGGCCCAGTCCGCGTCGTCCTGCCAGGCGAAGGTGAACAGCGCCAGGCGCCATTTCTCCAATTGGGCCTGACTCTGCTCGCCGCGCAGGCGACCGTGGAAACCGAGGATCAGGCATTGCAGGTACACGTTGGCCAGGTCGCGGGTGGTGGGCTGCTGTTCTTCAAGCAATGTCGCAATGGCCGCCGGCACTTGCTCACCGGCCTGGCGGCTGGCGTACAGGCGCGACTCCAGCGGCTTGTCCTGCCAGGCGGCCTGGCCCGGCCAGGGCGTGAACAAGAGGGTTTCGTCCACCAGCGCCACGAACGCGTACACCAGCGCCCGCACCTGCTCGGTCGCCGCATCGCCGACCCTGGCGAACGCCGTGCGCCACAGGCGCTGCGACGCCTGGGTGGACAGCTCGACCACGGTGTCGACCAGCGCCGCCTCGTCCTCGCCGTCCTTGGGCAACTGGCTCCAGTCCTGCGACCACTGCTGCCAGGCCTGCCGGAACGCGCTGCTCAGCGGCGCGTCTTGCAACCCCAGGCTTGCGGCACTTCCCTGCGACATAGGGGCTCCTTGTGTGATCAGGCACTTTCACCGGTCTGCGGGACGAACAGCACCACCTGCCACGGGCTGCTGGTCAGCTTGGCGGCCGGTGCGGCAATCGTCAGCGGCAGTTGGGCGTCGAACCATGTCCCTTCGGCGGTCAGCACAAACAGGCGCGTGTCGTCGCCGACGCTGTACGCCACCTGCTCGCTGCGGCTCATGGCCTGGTGCGACAGGCCGCTCATGCGCTGGCGGCTGAGCAGCGCGACGTGCGGCGCCGAAGCGATGATCGCGCCGCGCAGCCAGTCGCCGGCGGCCTGCTCGCTGGCGCCGTTGGGCATGCGCAGGCCGATGACCAGACGCTGGCTCGGCCGGTCGTCGGGCAACTGGATGGAAAAGCTCTGCTCGCTCCGTTCGAAGGCGATGCTGCGGTAACCGGCGCGGATCAGTTCGAGGGTGAGCTCCAGCCAGTCGAGCACTTGCCCGTAGCCGCGCTGCAGTTCGAGAAAGTCCAGCGGCGCGAACGCCGGCACGCCGGCCAGCGGATCCAGCGCCGCCCAGGCGCCGGCAAGGCCGAGCAACTGCACATACAGCGCCTGCGGATGGGCGATGCGCGTGTTGAGCAGGCCTTCGACTTCCGGCAGGCGTGCCCACAGCGCGGTCAACTGGCGGCGGATCTCCAACGCGTCGTCCTGGTTGCCGGCCTGCTGCGCCTGGCGCAGGCGACCGCCGAGGAACAGGCACTTCTCCCGCGCCCGCGCGCACAGCCCCGCCACCCGGCGGCCCAGCGGCGAGTCCGGCAGCAGCAGCGGCGTCGGCGGCGTGTACGGCAACGGCAGGAAACCGCCGCCCTCCTTGCGGATCTTCAGCAGCGGCAGGCAGATCGAATCGGCCTTGTTCAGTTGCGTGCACAGGCGCGGATTGGGTCGCCACACGGTGATCGATTCGGGGAACTCGCCGCTGGTGAGATCCGGCAGCGCCTCGCCCACCACCGATTGCAGACGGCCCTTGAGCGGCAACAGCTGACCGGCGCGCCACAGCGGGCTGACGGCCAGGTACACGGTGACGGTGGCGTCGTCGGTCTCGTCGACCGCCGCGCTCACGTCCAGCTCCAGCGCCGGGCCGACGCCGGCCTGCACATCCACCGGCAGGCCGTCGGGCATCGTCCCTTGCAACGCCAGTATGCGCACCACCCCGGCGCTCATCGCCGAGGGGTCGTACTCCATGCGCGCAACGCCCCAGAACCACGGGTTGCAGGCCTGGGCCAGGTGCGCGCCGAGCGTCTCGGCCCGCAATCCCTGCAACTGAAAATGCTGCGGCAGCAACTGCATGCCTTCATGCCAGCAAACCGCGTCAGGTAGCAGACTCATGTGATTCCCTTCGACTGCGCCGCAGGCCGGCGGCGGACGGTACGCGTTCAGTTTTCCCTGCTGACCAGGCTCATCTCGCGGCTGTCGAACTTGAGCCAGGCGTCACTCCGGTCATCGAGCCGCAAGCGGTGCGCTCCGGGTGTGTTATAGCTGGCGAAGACCAAAAGTCCAGCCGCCCGCTTGCCCCCCAACGGGAAGGGTTGGCGGTCGATGAACTGCCCCGGCACCAGCTCCAGTCCCCACACGCTCATCAGCTGACGGTAGTCGCGCTGGTACTGCTCGCGCTCGGCGAACCACTGACTGGCGCTGATGCCCGACAGTTGCTTGAGCAGGTCCGGATCGTTGACCGCGATGAAATCCACGGCGATGGGGGTGTCGTCGTTGGCCTTGGGCGCGACGTCGAGGGTGAGGCTGTCGAGATCCACTTTCGGTCCGAAGAACGAACAGCCGGCCAGCAGCGCAAAACCGATCGTTAGAAAAAGTCGTGCTCGCAAAATGAATTTTCCTTTTCGCTGAACAGTCCAAAAAAGTTTTTCGCTTGCATTTTTATAGTCCTGTTCTAGCGTCTTGGGTAGTTCGGTTCCTACAGCCGAATGTGGAAGGTTTGTCAAAGGAACGACAGGTCATCTGCCTCCCTTTCTGGACCACAGGTTAGAAAGGGAGGCA
>NZ_JBIVHR010000130.1:0-13120 GCF_044749305.1 Pseudomonas sp. NPDC089534
GAGATGAGCGAACGCGACGCAGCCCTTGTCGAAAAGGCTCGCGCTCTGAGGCTGGCCTTGCGCTGCTGGCAATCCTGCAGCCAGGCGCTGCGGTTCTTCAGCTTGCCGGCGGCTTGCCACTCGCGGGCGACTTCGATGAACACGATCAGCGCGCTGGCGGCGTCGGAGACGATGCCCAGGTCCGGGGTGAACACGCGGCCGATCTGGGTCGGCTCGATGTCGACGTGGATGAACCTGCGGCCTTCGGTGTAGACGTCCACCGAACCGGTGTGGCGGTTGGCCCAGCGGTTGCCGATGCCCAGCACCAGGTCGGACTTGAGCATCGTGGCGTTGCCGTAGCGGTGCGAGGTCTGCAGGCCGACCATGCCCACCATCTGCGGGTGATCGTCCGGGATGGTGCCCCAGCCCATCAGGGTCGGGATGACCGGAATGCCGGTCAGCTCGGCGAACTCCACCAGCAGTTCGCTGGCGTCGGCGTTGATGATGCCGCCGCCGGCCACCAGCAGCGGACGCTCGGCCTGGTCGAGCAGGGCCAGCGCCTTCTCTACCTGCACGCGGGTCGCGCTCGGCTTGGCCAGCGGCAGCGGCTGGTAGGCGTCGATGTCGAATTCGATTTCGGCCATCTGCACGTCGAACGGCAGGTCGATCAGCACCGGGCCCGGACGGCCGGAGCGCATTTCGTAGAAGGCCTTCTGGAACGCATAAGGCACCTGGCCCGGCTCAAGGACCGTGGTCGCCCACTTGGTCACCGGCTTGACGATGCTGGTGATGTCGACGGCCTGGAAGTCTTCCTTGTGCAGGCGGGCGCGCGGCGCTTGTCCGGTGATGCAGAGGATCGGGATCGAGTCGGCGGAGGCGCTGTACAGGCCGGTGACCATGTCGGTGCCGGCGGGGCCGGAGGTGCCGATGCACACGCCGATGTTGCCGGCCTTGGTGCGGGTGTAGCCCTCGGCCATGTGCGAGGCGCCTTCGACGTGGCGGGCGAGCACGTGATCGATGCCGCCGACTTTCTGCAGGGCCGAGTACAGCGGGTTGATCGCAGCGCCCGGAATGCCAAAGGCGGTATCGACCCCTTCGCGGCGCATCACCAGAACGGCGGCTTCGATTGCTCTCATTTTGCTCATGGTTTTGTGCCTCTTTACGTTTTGTAATTGTATACAAGTGGCTTTGCGCAGAGTGTATTCACGGCGAATGGCGCAGGTCAATCCATTTTCTCAAGCACCCGTTTCATTCGTCGGAAGCCGTTTCTGCTGTGGCTTTTCGTCGCATGTGGCGATTTTCGAGAATTATTGTATACAAATAAATTATTCATTGTGTTCTATTTGTGGCATCGGGCTGCGGCACAAGCGCGCAGCCCAACGGCTTTCCCAATAACAAAATGAGGACGGCACCATGAGCGCTTTAACCTTGAAAACCGCAGTCAACCTGGTCAACGAAGCCATCGGCGCAGGGCGGGCGATCTCCGCTGCGCCGCTGACCGTCGCGGTGCTCGACGCCGGCGGCCATCTGGTCACCCTGCAGCGTGAGGACGGCGCAAGCCTGCTGCGCCCGGACATCGCCATCGGCAAGGCCTGGGGCGCCATCGCCCTGGGCAAGGGGTCGCGCCTGCTGGCGCTCGACGCCCAGCAGCGCCCGGCCTTCATCGCCGCGCTCAACAGCATGGGGCAGGGCAGCGTGGTGCCCGCGCCGGGCGGCGTGCTGATCCGCGATCAGGCGGGGAACGTGCTAGGCGCGATCGGCATCAGCGGCGATCTGTCGGATGTCGATGAGCAGGTGGCGATCAAGGCCGTCGAGGCGCTGGACCTGCGGGCGGATGCGGGGGTGGTGGCTTGATCGGCGGCGTCTGATCTAAAGTCATCGTTGGCATGCCATTTCCACAGGTTTTGTGTCGTTCACAAACCTTGCGTTCAGCACAGAAACCTGTGGGAGCTGGCTTGCCAGCGATGGCGGCCTGACTGACACATCCAGACAAAAGACGGGTCTGCAAGTCGGGTCGCCAAGATCTAGCCTTCCGAGGAGTCCACCATAAAGGGGCAACGGATTGTCGGGTCTTCCAGCTTCATATCGTCTGCGAACGGGCCGCTATGCCGAGCCCAACCGCATCTACCTGCTGACCGCCAACACACTTGACCGCGAGCCGGTCTTTGCCGATTTCGCCTTGGGCAGGTTGGTTGTTCAGCAGTTTCGCCGGGCACAAAAGATCGGGGCTGCGAGTTCTCTGGCTTGGGTCGTCATGCCTGATCACTTTCATTGGCTGGTGGAGCTGGAAAACTGTTCGCTCAGGAGGCTGATGCGGGAAACCAAGTCATTGGCTACCCGGGAGGTGAATCTTTCTAGCGGCAGAAACGGATCACTTTGGCAGCAGGGCTATCACGACCGGGCGCTGAGGCGGGAGGAAGATTTGGTGAAGGTGGCCCGGTATGTCGTCGCCAACCCATTGCGGGCAAGGTTGGTGGAGAAGCTTGGCGACTATCCGCTGTGGGATGCCATTTGGGTTTGAGCTGAGACCGGGTTGCCTCTATCGCTGGCAAGCCAGCTCCCACAGGATTTGTGTTGCTCGCAGAATTGGGTTCAACACTTGAATCTTTGGGAGCTGGCTTGCCGGCGAATCGGATGCCGCGAAGCGCTCAATCCGGCTCGCACCCCTTGAGCACCAGCCGGATGATCGTCTGCGCCGCCGCTTCATAGTCGGCTTCGTCCAGCTTGTCCTTGCCGGTGACGGCGGAGATCTGCCAGTCGAAGTCGGCGTAGGTCTGGGTAGCGGCCCAGATGCTGAACATCAGGTGGTTGGGGTCGACCGGGGCGATCTGGCCACGGTCGATCCAGGTCTGGATGCAGTCGATGTTGTGCTTGGCCTGGCCGTTGAGCTGTTCGACCAGGTCGGCGCTCAGGTGCGGGGCGCCGTGCATGATTTCGCTGGCGAACACCTTGGAGGCGAAGGGCAGGTCGCGGGAGATGCGGATCTTGGAGCGGATGTAGCCGCTGAGCACTTCGCTGGGCACGCCGTCCGGGTTGAACGGGGTCGAGGCCTGCAGGATCGGCACGATGATGCTTTCGAGCACCTCGCGGTAGAGGTTTTCCTTGGACTTGAAGTAGTAGTAGACGTTGGGCTTGGGCAGTCCCGCCTTGGCGGCGATGTCGCTGGTTTTGGTCGCCGCGAAGCCCTTGTCGGCGAATTCCTCACTGGCGGCACGCAGGATCAGTTCTTTGTTGCGCTCGCGGATTGTGCTCATAAACCCGGTGGTTCCTTGCCTGTTCTGGCGGTTGCGCATGGTAGCACCGGCCTCGCGCGGCGCTCAACAATGCCCCGTGTGGCCTGCGGTCGCGTATGCTGCGCAGCATTATTCACAAAAGGAAACATGATTCATGGCAGGAAGCAGTCTGCTGGTGCTCATCGATGACATCGCCACCGTGCTGGACGACGTGGCGTTGATGAGCAAGATGGCCGCCAAGAAGACCGCCGGGGTGCTCGGCGACGATCTGGCACTCAATGCCCAGCAAGTCTCCGGCGTGCGGGCCGAGCGGGAAATCCCCGTGGTGTGGGCGGTGGCCAAGGGCTCGTTCGTCAACAAGCTGATCCTGGTGCCGTCGGCGCTGGCGATCAGCGCGTTCGTGCCGTGGCTGGTGACGCCGCTGCTGATGGTCGGCGGCGCGTACCTGTGTTTCGAGGGGTTCGAGAAGCTGGCGCACAAGTTCCTGCACAGCGAGGCCGAGGACGAAGCCGGGCACGCGCAGTTGACGGAGGCCGTGGCCAATCCGGCGACCGACCTGGTGGCCTACGAGAAGGACAAGATCAAGGGCGCGATCCGCACCGACTTCATCCTCTCGGCGGAAATCATCGCCATCACCCTCGGCACCGTCGCCGACGCCTCGCTGACTCAGCAGGTGATCGTGATGTCAGGCATCGCCGTGGTCATGACCGTGGGCGTGTACGGCCTGGTGGCCGGCATCGTCAAGCTCGACGACCTGGGCCTGTGGCTGACCCGCAAGCCTGCGCAGATGGCCAAGACCGTCGGCAACGGCATCCTGCGTGCGGCGCCGTACATGATGAAAGGCCTGTCGGTGATCGGCACGGCGGCGATGTTCCTGGTCGGCGGCGGCATCCTGACCCACGGCGTGCCGGCGGTGCACCACTGGATCGAAAGCGTGGGCGCGGCGGCCGGCGGCGCCGGGTTCGCCGTGCCGCTGCTGTTGAACGGCGCGGCGGGGATCGTCGCGGGCGCGGTGGTGCTGGCGGCGGTTTCGGTGGTCGGCAAGCTCTGGCGGGCGATCAAGGGTTGATCGCGTGACCTCTGCGGGGGCCGGTCTGTCGGCGATGGCGGTGTGTCAGCCCGGGCCTGGGTGAATGACATGGCCTCATCGCCAGCAGGCTGGCTCCCACAGGGTGAAGTGACATGAAAAAGGGCCATCCGGTGCGAGTCGGATGGCCCTTTTTCGTTGCCGCCGACGTTATTCGGCGATCTGCAGCTTGCGCGATTCGGTGTACACGTAGCGCACCTTCTCGTACTCGAACGGCGAGTTCATCTGGCCGTAGCGGAACCGGGTCTGGTAGCGCTTGTCGACGGCGCGCAACGCCCAGATTTCCGGATGGTTTTCGCTGACCTGGGAGACGTTGAGGAAGTTGATCGCCGACTCCGCACTGAAGTCCACCGCCAGGCCGGCGGTGTCGCGCAGGTTCGACGGGCCCAGGATCGGCAGCACGAAATAGGCGCCGCCCGGCACGCCATAGAAGCCCAGGGTCTGGCCGAAGTCTTCGCTCTGGCGCTGCAGGCCCATGGCGGTGGCCGGATCCCACAGGCCGGCGACGCCGATGGTGGTGTTGAGCAGCAGGCGGGCGGTGATCTCCATCGAGCGCTTGCCCTTGAACTGCAGCAGGCTGTTCATCAGGTTCGGCACGTCGCCCAGGTTGTTGAAGAAGTTGCTGACGCCGGTGCGCACGAAGCCCGGCGTGATGTAGCGGTAGCCGTCGACCACCGGCAGGAACACCCATTGGTCGAAGCGGTAGTTGAAGTGGTAGACCCGGCGGTTCCATTCCTCCAGCGGGTCGTAGACGTTCAGCGCGCTGAGGGTGGAGCGCTCGAACTCGCGCTGGTCCAGGCCGGGGTTGAACTTGAGTTTCGACAGCGGCTCCTTGAAGCCGTCGCTGTCGACCACCACCGGTGCGTTGGCCTTGCTGTTGTCGGCCTGGGCCATGCCTGCGCAGAGGAGCGCTGCGGTCAGCAGAAGATATTTAGCCACGGAAGAACTCCAGCATGGCGTCGCTGTTGACGCGGTAGTTAAGGTTGCCGCAGTGGCCGCCCAGCGGGTAAACGGTCAGGCGGTCGCCGAACGTCCTGCGCAGGAAACCGAGGTCGCCGGGGCCGAGGATCACGTCGTCGGCGTTGTGCATCACGGCGATCTTCGGGCTGTCGTGCAGGTAGTCCTTGAGCGCGTACAGGCTGACCTGGTCGATCAGTTGCAGGACGCTGCCGCCGTCGGTGCGGGCGCGCCACATCGGGATCACCTGTTCGGTGATGTAGCAGTCGAAGTCGCATTGCAGCGCACGCTTGAGGAACGGCGTCAGGCTGGTGCCCTCGGTGATGGGGAATTTCGGCGGGGTGATCAGGCCGCGACGGTTGATCAGGTCCGAGGTGAACGCGATGTCCGCCGCCGAGAAGCGGAACGAGGTGCCGATCAGCATCGCCATCTGCTCGTTGCTCAGGTGCTGCTTGGACTGCTGGAAGTCGTAGAGCAGGGCGTCGTTGAGGTCGATGTAGCCCTTCTGCTGGAAGTAGCGGGTCAGCTTGCCCAGCACCAATTCATAGAAGGTGGTGCTGTTGTTGATGCCCTTGACCTCGGTCTGCACCAGTTTGTCAAGGTTGGTCACCGAGGTGTAGAGGTTGACCGGCGGGTTGAGCAGCAGGACTTTCTTGAAGTTGAAGCTGCGCCGGGTTTCGTCCAGGTGGGCGACGAAGGCGGCGTCCAGCGCGCCGAGGCTGTAGCCGCTCAGGTAGTAGTCGGTGACCGGCACTTTCGGGTTCTGCGCCCGCACGGCCTGCATCACCCGGTACATGTCTTCGGCGTCTTCCTTGGTCACGCCGGGGGTGGCGAAACGCGAGGCGGCGCTCATGAAGTCGAAGCTGGTCGGCGACGACAGTTGCACCACGTGGTAACCGGCCTTGTAGTAGAGCTTCTTGAGGTACTCGTTGAGGGTGCTGTCGTAGCGCGCGCCGGTGCCGGCGATCAGGAAGATCAGCGGTGCGGCCTTGTCCTGAGTGGCGATGCGGTAGGTGAGCTTCTTCACCGCCCAGAAGTTGTCCGGCAGGATGAACTCGCGTTCGGGGCGCAGGGTGACGCTGCGGTCGGACTGGCGGATGTCGTCGTCCGACGGCAAATCCGGGCGCAGGTCCGGCGGCGTGGTGGCGATGGTCGCTTCGAACGGGTTGGTCAAGGGGTAGCCATAGCTGGCGGCGTCGATGTCCGCCGCCGGCGCGGACGCACTCAGGATAAGGCCGCCTAACAAGGCGGCGAAGCGCAAGGAACGGAGCATGACTGGATCCCTTAAAAGGAAGGTGCCGAATGAGGTTCGCAGGCTATGACCACTGGATTTGCGTCAAAGTGCCACGCTGTGCGACCAAGCGGACGGAATTCGGGGTAATGGTAGCCGGACGATACACGCCGGGCGGACGGGAAGGCCAGTTAAGTGTTGTTAGCGCTTGCATAAGATGGCCGGCGGATTAAGCTGGCCGCCGATTTCCGTTGATTGGAGTGTTCCATGTCCCGTCGCCTGCCGGTGATGTCGCTGCTCGTTCTGCTGCCGTTGTGGTTCGCCGCCAGTTATGCCGCGCGTTACGGCTTCATGGAGGACGGGCAGTGGGTCGGCATCTGTGCCGATGAGGCGAGCCGTTGGGAGTGCCAGGTGCGCTCGAACCTGGGCCTGATGATCCACTTCAAGGCGCTGGGCTGGGCGGCCGTCGCGACGGCGCTGGCCGGGTTCGTCCTGCCGGGGCGGGCAGGGTGGTGGCTGGCGGTGCTGGCGCTGGCGTTCGGGCTGCCGGCGCTGGCGCTGTACAACACGACGCTGGCGGTGTTCGCGGTGGTGATCGCCGGGCTGCGGCTGGTCCGGGAGTCCCGCAGCGCCTGACGTGTCCGGCCAGGCGGCGCCCTGCTGGCGCCATTGCCGGCAGGCCGGCTCCCACAAGGATTGTTGTGGGAACCACGCTCCAATGTGGGAGCGAGCCTGCTCGCGATGAGGCCGGTGAACGCGCTGAAGCTCAGCCCTGGCGAACCCGCAGGCACCGCCACAATGCAACGACCATCAACCCGCTGACCAGCGCCCAGCCCCAGGCCTGCTGGTTCTGCAGCCCTTCACGGAACAGCTGCGGCGCGATGCCGGCACCGACGATGAAGGTCAGCAGGGCGATTTCCCGGCGCGGCACACGCACCGGGCGGCACAGGTACACCAGCGCCGGCACCACGAACGCGGCGCTGGGGAAGCTGCGGTAGCGCGGGTCGAACACCAGCTCCAGCATCATCACCGCCGCCGCGAAACCGGCGACCGCCACCAGCCACCCGGCGCGGCGCTCCAGTGCGTCGAACCAACGCCCGCGCCAGCCATCGCGGGCGCTCAGGCTCAGCGCGGCGTGGGCGAGGATCAGCAGGTTCAGCCCGGCCAGCAAGCCGACCCACAGCCATTCGCCGGCGAACCGTGCCGTCACCTGCGCGAGGTCGCCCCAGGCGCCGAGGGAGCAGGCCGCCAGCGCCCCCAGCAACGGCAGCACCAGTGCCGCTCGGGTGGTGCGCACGCGGCCGCCGAGGATCAGCGTGCCCAGGAACATCAGCCCGCCTGCCGCCAACCAGTGCTTCCAGTACGGCACGTTGGTCACCGGCCCCTCCAGCACGCCTTTGTCCTGGCGATCGGCATCGAACAGCCCCCAGTAACCGCCCACCGCGCCTTCGCTCGCACGCTTCCACGGCTGGTCGAAAGCCTCGATCAGGTTGTAGTGCCAGCCTTCCTTTTCGGCCATCGCGACAAAGCCGCGAATGAACTTGGCCTCGTTGACCCGGCTCGGCACGGCGGTCTCGCGCTGGCGACCCTCGCTCGGCCAGCCGGTCTCGCCGATCAGCACGTCCTTGGGCGCGAACTTGTTGCCGAACACCTGGCGCACGTCTGCCACATGCTGCAGGGCGGTGTCGATGTTCGACGGCTCGTCCTCCCAGTACGGCAGCAAGTGGATGGTCAGGAAATCCACCGCCGGCGCGACCTCCGGGTGCTTGAGCCAGAACTCCCAGACATCGGCGTAGGTCACCGGCTGCTTGATCTGGCTTTTCACCTTGTTGATCAGGCGCGCGAGCTGCGCCCCGGTGACTTCCTTGCGCAGCAGCGCCTCGTTGCCGACGATCACCGCGCTGACCACGTCGGGGTTGGCGTTGGCCGAGGCGATCAGCAGGTCGACTTCCTTTTCGGTGTCCACCGGGTTGCTGTTGACCCAGGCGCCGATCATCAGCTTCAGGCCGTGCTTGCGCGCCAGCTCCGGCAGGGCTTCGAGGCCGGTCATGGAGTAGGTGCGGATGCATTGGAAGCGGGTGGCGAGCAGGGCGAGGTCGGCGTCCATGCGCTCCGGGCGCAGCTTGAACGGCACGTCGAACGGCGACTGGTCCTTGTCGAACGGCGTGTAGGACGCGCATTGCAGCTTGTGGGTCGCGCTGGCGGCGTCCGGTAGGACTGCCGGTTTGCCCACGCCGTACCAGAAGCCGCAGAGGGCGAGCAGGCCGAGCAGGCAGGCGCACAGATAAGGAAGGATCGGGAAGCGGGAGGTCGCGGACATGGTCGGGCCGAGTGGCTGCAAAGCGACGCATGTTACCTGCATTCGGGCCCGGGTTGCAGGTCGCGGGGCTCTGGCATGCAAGGTTCGGGCGGATTGCACGAGACGTTTTTGCGGCGTCGGGTTAATGGCCTTCTGATGTCGTTTCTCGTTGCGTCGAGGTCGCTGGCAGAGCAGGTCGCGCAGGGCGCCGGGTTGATGATCGAAGCCGTCAGTGCTCCGCTGATGTTCGAACGAGTTTGCGGTCAGGCGTGATGGGGGCGCCGTGCACCATAACAATACGTTGACGCCGTCCGGCCTCCGTCGGACGCAGCATTTCGGGGAAGTAACGATGAAGATGCGACGACTTTTAGCCGCGGGTGCCGCCCTGGCGCTTGCGATGGGCGCGACTCTGGCCAACGCTGAAACCAAGACCCTGAACATCGGTTACGTTGACGGCTGGTCCGACAGCGTCGCGACCACCCACGTGGCGGCCGAGGTGATCAAGCAGAAGCTCGGCTATGACGTGAAGCTGCAGGCCGTCGCCACCGGGATCATGTGGCAGGGCGTGGCCACCGGCAAGCTCGACGCCATGCTCTCGGCCTGGCTGCCGGTGACCCACGGCGAATACTGGGCCAAGAACAAGGACCAGGTCGTCGACTACGGCCCCAACTTCAAGGACGCGAAGATCGGCCTGATCGTGCCGGAGTACGTGAAGGCCAAGTCCATCGAAGACCTGAAGACCGACGACAGCTTCAAGAAGCGCATCGTCGGCATCGACGCCGGTTCAGGCGTGATGCTCAAGACCGACCAGGCGATCAAGGACTACGACCTGGCCGGCTATCAGCTCAAGGCCAGTTCCGGCGCCGGCATGATCGCCGAGCTGACCCGTGCCGAGAAGAAGAACGAATCCATCGCCGTGACCGGCTGGGTGCCGCACTGGATGTTCGCCAAGTGGAAGCTGCGCTTCCTCGAAGACCCGAAAGGCGTGTACGGCGCGGCCGAGACCGTGAACAGCATCGGCAGCAAGGAATTGGACGCCAAGGCGCCGGAAGTCGCCAAGTTCCTGAAGAACTTCCAGTGGGCGTCGAAGGACGAGATCGGCCAGGTCATGCTGGCGATCCAGGACGGCGCCAAGCCTGAGGCGGCGGCCAAGGACTGGGTGGCCAAGCATCCGGAGCGCGTGGCCGACTGGACTAAATAATCGGCTTGATGCATGCCCCTGTGGGAGCGAGCCTGCTCGCGATTGCGGTCTGTCAGTTGACTCATCCGTCGACTGATGCCGCGCTATCGCGAGCAGGCTCGCTCCCACAGTCGTTTTCATGTGCTTGAGATTGGCGAAATCGCCATGCCGTTCTACTACTAAGGTCGTCTGGAAGCTCTCCCGCAGCCGCATACAGTGGATATGTTCCAAAAATAAAAATCTGTGCTGCGAGGATAACAACAATGAACGACAGCATTTACCTCTCGATTCAGAACAGCCCGCGCTTCAAGGAGCTGGTGAAGAAAAGGGAACGGTTCGCCTGGATACTCTCGGCGATCATGCTAGGGCTCTACTCCGGCTTCATCCTGCTCATCGCCTACGGGCCGCAGGTGCTCGGCACCAAGATCAGCGCCGGCTCGTCCATCACCTGGGGCATCCCCATCGGCGTCGGGCTGATCGTCTCGGCCTTCATCCTGACCGGTATCTACGTGCGTCGCGCCAACGGCGAGTTCGACGACCTGAACAACGCGATCCTCAAGGAGGCTCAGCAATGATCCGGCGTCTTCTGGCTCTTCTGAGCATCTGCGCATTCGCACCGGCCGTCTGGGCCGCCGACGCCCTGACCGGCGAAGTCCACAAGCAACCGCTCAACGTCTCCGCGATCGTCATGTTCGTGGTGTTCGTCGGCGCCACCCTGTGCATCACCTACTGGGCGTCCAAGCGCAACAAGTCGGCGGCCGACTACTATGCCGCCGGCGGCAAGATCACCGGTTTCCAGAACGGCCTGGCGATTGCCGGCGACTACATGTCGGCGGCGTCCTTCCTGGGGATTTCCGCGCTGGTGTTCACCTCCGGCTACGACGGCCTGATCTACTCGATCGGCTTCCTGGTGGGTTGGCCGATCATCCTGTTCCTGATCGCCGAGCGCCTGCGCAACCTGGGCAAGTACACCTTTGCCGACGTGGCGTCCTACCGCCTGGGCCAGACCCAGATCCGCACGCTGTCGGCCTGCGGCTCGCTGGTGGTGGTGGCGTTCTACCTGATCGCGCAGATGGTCGGCGCCGGCAAGCTGATCCAGCTGCTGTTCGGCCTCGACTACCACGTTGCGGTGATCCTGGTCGGTATCCTGATGTGCCTGTACGTGCTGTTCGGCGGCATGCTGGCCACCACCTGGGTGCAGATCATCAAGGCGGTGCTGCTGCTGTCCGGCGCTTCGTTCATGGCGCTGATGGTGATGAAGCATGTCGGCTTCGACTTCAACACCCTGTTCTCCGAGGCGGTGAAGGTTCACGCCAAGGGTGAGGCGATCATGAGCCCGGGCGGCCTGGTGAAGGATCCGATCTCGGCGTTCTCCCTCGGCCTGGCGCTGATGTTCGGCACCGCCGGCCTGCCGCACATCCTGATGCGCTTCTTCACCGTGAGCGACGCCAAGGAAGCGCGCAAGAGCGTGCTGTACGCCACCGGCTTCATCGGCTACTTCTACATCCTGACCTTCATCATCGGCTTCGGCGCGATCCTCTTGGTCAGCACCAACCCGGCGTTCAAGGACGCGGCGGGCGCGCTGCTCGGCGGCAACAACATGGCGGCGGTGCACCTGGCCAACGCCGTGGGCGGCAGCGTGTTCCTGGGCTTCATCTCGGCGGTGGCGTTCGCGACCATCCTGGCGGTGGTGGCGGGCCTGACCCTGGCCGGCGCCTCGGCGGTGTCCCATGACCTGTACGCCAGCGTGATCAAGAAGGGCAAGGCCAACGAGAAGGACGAGATCCGCGTCTCGAAGATCACCACCGTTGCGCTGGGCGTCCTGGCCATCGGCCTGGGCATCCTGTTCGAAAGCCAGAACATCGCGTTCATGGTCGGTCTGGCGTTCTCCATCGCGGCGAGCTGCAACTTCCCGGTGCTGCTGCTTTCGATGTACTGGAAGCGCCTCACCACCCGCGGCGCCATGATCGGCGGCTGGCTGGGCCTGGTCAGCGCGGTGGGCCTGATGATCCTCGGCCCGACCATCTGGGTGCAGATCCTGCACAACGAGAAGGCGATCTTCCCGTACGAGTACCCGGCGCTGTTCTCGATGATCATCGCGTTCATCGGCATCTGGTTCTTCTCGGTCACCGACAAGTCTGCCGCCGCAGAGAACGAGCGCGCGCTGTTCTTCCCGCAGTTCGTGCGTTCGCAGACGGGTCTGGGAGCGAGCGGGGCGGTGTCGCACTGACGGCAGCCGCAAATCTCAAGCCTTAAGCTGCAAATGAAATGCCCCGGTCGAGAGATCGGGGCATTTTTTTGCTTTGGGGAGAGAGGGGGAGGCTCGATGGCTGTGGGGGATGTGCCGGCCTCATGGCCAGCGGGCTGGCTCCCACAGGGTTTTGTGGTGTTGTGCAGCGTTCGTGTGCGCCCTGGGCCCGTTGTGGGAGCCAGCCTGCTGGCGATAGCGATGTGGGTATCGGCGCAATGCTCAAGCCAGGCCCGGAAAACAAAACGGCCCCCATTCTCATGGGGGCCGTTTCGGGTGCTGCCTAAGACGTTATCGCAAGACAGGTCTTACTTGCGGTCTTCCAGCTTGGTGATGTCACGCGACTCGTAGCCGGTGTACAGCTGGCGCGGACGGCCGATCTTGTACGGGCTGGAGAGCATTTCCTTCCAGTGGGAGATCCAGCCGACGGTGCGGGCCAGGGCGAAGATCACGGTGAACATGCTGGTCGGAATGCCGATCGCCTTGAGGATGATCCCCGAGTAGAAGTCGACGTTCGGGTACAGCGAGCGCTCGATGAAGTACGGATCGGTCAGGGCGATCTCTTCCAGGCGCATGGCCAGCTCGAGTTGCGGATCGTTCTGGATGCCCAGCTCTTTCAGCACTTCGTCGCAGGTCTGCTTCATCACGGTGGCGCGCGGGTCGCGGTTCTTGTAGACGCGGTGACCGAAGCCCATCAGCTTGAACGGGTCGTTCTTGTCCTTGGCCTTGGCGATGAACTTGTCGATGTTCGACACGTCGCCGATCTCATCGAGCATGGTCAGCACGGCTTCGTTCGCGCCGCCGTGGGCAGGGCCCCACAGCGCGGCGATGCCGGCGGCGATGCAGGCGAACGGGTCGCGGTTCTTGTAGACGCGGTGACCGAAGCCCATCAGCTTGAACGGGTCG
>NZ_JBIVHR010000131.1:0-12860 GCF_044749305.1 Pseudomonas sp. NPDC089534
TTTCAGGCTATGACACTCATCGAAACAATCTACCGGCCAGAACCGCAGCCCGGGCCTATGATCGGCCCATCCCACTGAAACGGAGTGCCGATCATGTTCTTTAACGGTTTGCTGCGCAGCCTGCTTGCCGCCTACGCCTGCGGTGCCAGCGGTACCTGTGAAACGCCGGAACGCGAAGTCTAGTCCTTGGACAGCGGCCCCGCTGCCGCTACCCTGTGCGACTGATCGACACAGGAGCAAGGCATGTCTCTCACTTCCGTTTGTGTATTTTGCGGCGCCAACGCCGGCACCGACCCGGCGTACACCGAAGCCGCCGTCGCCCTCGGCCGGGCATTGGCCGAACGCAATCTGACCCTGGTCTACGGCGGCGGCGCCGTCGGGCTGATGGGCATCGTCGCCGACGCCGCGCTGGCGGCCGGCGGTGAGGTGGTCGGGATCATCCCGCAGGCGCTGATGGACAAGGAAATCGGCCACAAAGGGCTCACCCGCCTGGAAGTGGTCGACGGCATGCACGCCCGCAAGGCGCGGATGGCCGAGCTCAGCGACGCGTTCATCGCCCTGCCCGGCGGCCTCGGCACCCTGGAAGAGCTGTTCGAGGTCTGGACCTGGGGCCAGCTCGGCTACCACGGCAAGCCGCTGGGCCTGATGGAAGTGAACGGTTTCTACAGCAAGCTCACCGCGTTCCTCGACCACCTCGTCGGCGAAGGCTTCGTCCGCGCGCCGCACCGGGACATGCTGCAGGTCAGCGATTCGCCGCAGGCGCTGCTCGACGCCCTCGACCGCTGGCAGCCGACCGTCGCGCCGAAGTGGGTGGACCAGAAGCCGAGCTGACCTTGTGGCGAGGGAGCTTGCTCCCGCTGGAGTGCGCAGCGCTCCTGATTGTTGCGGCCGCTGCGCAGCCGAGCGGGAGCAAGCTCCCTCGCCACAGCACTTGCTCTTCAACGGGCCTGCTCAATCGGCATCACCGTGACCCGCACCTCCGGGTCATGGCTGCCCCCACCCAGAATCACCCCGCGCAGCGGCGACACATCGGAGAAGTCCCGGCCCCAGGCCAGGGTGATGTGCTCCAGCGCCGGCTGTACATTGTTCGTCGGGTCGAAGTCCACCCAGCCCAGCGCCGGGCAAAACACCGACACCCAGGCGTGGGACGCGTCGGCGCCGATCAGCCGGGGCTGCCCCGGCGGCGGCCGGGTCAGCAGATAGCCGCTGACGTAGCGCGCCGCCAACCCTCGGGACCGCAGGCAAGCCAGCATCAGGTGGGCGAAGTCCTGGCAGACCCCGCGCCGCCGCTCCAGCACCTCCACCAGCGGCGTCGCGACCTGGGTCGCTTCGGCATCGAAAGTGAACTCGCTGAAGATCTTCCGCATCAAGGCCTGCACCGCCGACAGCATCGCCCGTCCCGGCGTGAAGCAGCTTTCGGAGAACTCGACGAAGCTGCGTTTGAGGTGCACATAGGGCGACTCGAACCGATAGCGGCAGGCTTCCAGCACCTGGGGCGAGAGCGGTCGGCCGCTGTAGGCCAGCGCGTCGCGCGTCAGCTCCCAGGCCGGCGAGCGGTCGAACGCCGGCACCGGCCGCGCCAGCACTTCGATCGTCAGCCGCGCATTGACCTGCAACTCGTCATGGGGCCGCTCGAACGCCAGGCGCGTCAGCGGATTGCCGAACACGTCCAGCTCGTCCCGGCGGGCGGTCGGCTCCGGGCTGATCAGCAGACGCTGTTCGGTGCAGCGCTGCCAGGCGCACTCGCGGGGCCACAGATGGGCCAACTGCTGCGCCAGCGAAACCGGGCTGTCGTAGCGGTAGCAGGTGTCGTGGAGGACTTGGTAGCGGGCATTCATCAGACGGACACCGTACGCTGGCTGACATCGTCGACATGGGCGAAATGGCGCAGGGCCAGGCGGTCGGACACCTGCGCGCTGACATCGGCGATGTCTTGCAGCAGGTCGGCCAGCCCGTCGAGCGCCGCACGCACGCTGGATTCGCCGAACAGCGGGCCCTCCAGGCAGCCGAGGTCGATGTGCGCCAGACGCTCGGCCAGTGGCGCCAACCCGGCTTCCCTCGGTGCGCCGAAATCATCGTTCAGCCGCTTGACGGTGCGGGCCACCAGCTTCAGCTGGAACAGCACCGCATGGGGGTTCTGCTCGTCGAGCAGCAACAGGTCGAGCACCGGGATCAACTGCGCCACCGCCAGGTAGCGCGAACGGTAGGTGATGCTGCTGTTGCCCAGTTCCAGCAGCCACTCCAGCCCCGCCTGGTCGAACGCGCCGGCGCCCCGCAGGAATGCCGCCAGGCTGGCGCTGAGAAACTGCAAACGCTCGATCCGTCGCCCGATCATCAGGAAGCGCCAGCCCTCGTCGCGGGTCATGTCGTCCAGGGCGAAACCGGACAGCGCCGCCAGCGAAGTCACCAGCCGGTTGAGGAAATCCAGCAGCTCGCCGAAATCCGGCTCGTCGCCGTCGAGTTCGGCGGCCTCGCGCTGCAGCTCCACCAGCGCCTGCCAGTTCTCCCGCGACAGCTTGCCGCGCACCTGGGACGCCGCCCACTGCAGGCGCTGCAGATTGGCGCGCAGGCTGAACGACCAGTCTTCGCCGAGCAGCGCCGCCAGCAGCCGCTGCGGCAGCTCGCCTTCGTCCGGCAGCAGCATCAGCCGCTCGCCGAGGTCCACGGCGGCCTGCAGGGCCTGGGGATCGTCGCCGTCGATGTAGCGCGCCAGCACGATCCGCAGCAACCGCGCACTGTCGTCGCAGCGTTCGCAATAACGGCCGAACCAGAACAGGTTCTCCACCACACGCGACGGCAGGTAGGGGTCGCGCCGCACCAGGTCGTGCACGCCGATGCTGCGCTGGGCCTTCCACTGTTCGCCGCTCGGCGGCCGGTCGCCCAGCACCCAGGTGTCCTTGCTGGCGCCGCCGCGCTGCATCGACACCACTTCGGCGTCGGCCTCGGCGGCCACCCGGGTCAGACCGCCCGGCAACACCCGGTAGCCCTCGCCGCTGGCCACTGCGTACAGGCGCATGCCGATGGCCCGTGCTTGCAGTTGGCCGTCTTCGGGCTGCCAGACCGGCGCCTGGGACAGTTGCGCCAACTCTTGCGCGACATAGGCATAAGGCCGCGCCTGCATGCGCTCGACGAGGGCCTGGCGCTGTTTTTCACTCAAGTCGCGGCCAAACACGGGCGCAAAGCTCTGCGAAGGAAAGGCCGGCTTGATCAGCAGCTCCGGCAGTTTCTCCAGGGCCTGGGCCAGCACCGGCGCCTCACCGCACCACCAGGTGGCGATGGACGGCAGGATCAGTTCTTCGCCGAACAGGTGCTGGCTGATCTTCGGCAGGAACCCCAGCAATCCCGGCGATTCGAGCACGCCGCTGCCCAACGCGTTGGCCACCAGCACCCGTCCCCGGCGCACCGCCTCCAGCAGTCCGGGCACGCCGAGGGCCGAGTCGGTGCGCAGCTCCAGCGGGTCGCAGAAGTCATCGTCGAGCCGGCGCATGATCGCGTGCACCCGGCGCAGGCCGCTGAGGGTCTTGAGGTACACCGTGGCGTCGCGCACGGTGAGGTCGCCGCCCTCCACCAGCGGATAGCCGAGCTGGCGCGCCAGGTACAGGTGCTCGAAATAGCTTTCGTTGAACCGCCCCGGCGTCAGCAGCACCACCAACGGCGTCTCGCTGTCGCCCGGCGCCTGGCGCACGAGGGTTTCCTGGAGCGTGCGGAAGAAGCCCGCCAGGTGCTGCACCCTCAAGTCCCGGTACAGCTCGGGGAAGGCACGGGACACGATGGTGCGGTTCTCCAGCGCATAACCGGCCCCGGAAGGGGCCTGGGTGCGATCCGCCGTGACCCACCAGCGGCCGTCCGGCGTGCGCGCCAGATCCGCCGCGTACAGATGCAGGAACGCCCCGTCCGGAGGCGAAATGCCCTGACAAGGCCAGAGGAAGTTGTTGTGGCCGAACACCAGTTCCGCCGGCAGCAGCCCTTCGCGGATCAGCCGCTGCGGGCCGTACAGGTCCGCCAGCACCGCATTGAGCAGCCGCGCCCGCTGGGCGAGCCCGGCCGACAGCCGCTGCCATTCGTCGGCGGCGATCACATGGGGCAGCAGGTCCAGCTCCCACGGGCGGTCGGCGCCTTTGGGGTCGGCATAGACGTTGTAGGTGACGCCGTTTTCCTGAATTTGCCGCGCCAGCAGCGCTTGGCGCTGCGCCAACTGCTGCGGCGTGCTGCGCTGCAACTGGTCGAACAGCCGGCGCCAGTGCGGACGCACCGCGCCGCTGCCGTCGAGCAGTTCGTGGTAGGAGCCCGCCGTCAGCGGGTAGCGGTCAAGCAAGTCAGGCATGGAGAGCTCGGCAGCCGGCAATGTACGGTCAGACTAACGCAGGCACATGACGCCCGGATATACGAAAAGTCCGGGCGTCGCGTAAGGTTCAGAAACGTCGCAAATCGAGTGTCAGCGGAAACTCGTCGTCCGTTTCCACATCCGCTATCGGAATGTTCCCCGGCGTGTGCCCGATGCGGAAAAAACGCGCCAGGCGCCGGCTCTCCGCCTCGTTGGCATTGACCGGCAACGTCTCGAAGTTGCGCCCGCCCGGATGGGCGACGTGGTACTGGCAGCCGCCGAGGGAGCGCTGCGTCCAGGTGTCGACCAGGTCGAACACCAGGGGCGCGTGCACGCCGATGGTCGGTTGCAGGCAGTTGGCCGGCTGCCAGGCGCGGAACCGCACGCCGGCCACATACTCGCCGACCCGCCCGGTGGGGTGCAGCGGCACCGGAACGCCGTTGCAGGTCAGCCGATGACGTTGCGGCACCCATCCCGAGACCTTGACCTGCACGCGCTCCAGCGAGGAGTCGACGTAGCGCACCGTGCCGCCCGCCCCGCCCTCTTCGCCCAGCACATGCCAGGGCTCGAGGGCCTGGTGCAGCTCCAGTCCGATGCCGTTGACGGCGTAATCGCCGAGCTTGGGGAAGCGGAACGCCTGGTGCGCCGCAAACCATTCGGCCCGCAACGGATAGCCGGCCCGGTCGAGGTCGTCGATGACCTCGGCGAAATCCTGTGCAATGAAGTGCGGCAGCATGAAGCGGTCATGCAGTTCGGTGCCCCAGCGCGCCAGTTTCGAAGGCGCATAGGGCTCGCGCCAGAACCGCGCCACCAGCCCCCGCAGCAGCAGTTGCTGAACCAGGCTCATGCGCGCATGGGGCGGCATCTCGAACGCGCGCAGCTCCAGCAGGCCCAGGCGTCCGCTGGCGCCGTCCGGCGAATAGAGCTTGTCGATGCAGAACTCGGCGCGGTGGGTGTTGCCCGTGACGTCGATCAGCAGGTTGCGCAGCAGCCGGTCCACCCGCCACGGCGGACACTCTTCGCCCGGCGCCGGCATCTGCGCGAAAGCGATCTCCAGTTCGTACAGGGCATCGTTGCGCGCCTCGTCGACCCGGGGCGCCTGGGACGTCGGGCCGATGAACAGGCCGGAAAACAGGTAGGACAGCGACGGATGGTTGTGCCAGTAACTGATCAGGCTGCGCAGCAGGTCGGGACGGCGCAGGAACGCCGAGTCGGCCGGCGTCGCCCCGCCGAGGACGAAATGGTTGCCGCCGCCGGTGCCGGTGTGCCGGCCGTCGATCATGAATTTCTCGGTGGACAGCCGGGTCAGCCGCGCCTGCTCGTAGAGGAACTCCGTGCGCTCGACCAGTTCGTCCCAGGTGGCGGACGGCTGGACGTTGACCTCGACCACCCCCGGATCCGGGGTGATGCGGAAGTTGGCCAGGCGCGGATCGGCCGGCGGCTCGTAGCCTTCCAGCAGCACCGGGCAGTCCAGCTCCTCGGCGGTGGCCTCGATGGCCGCCACCAGTTCCAGATACTCCTCCACCCGCTGCAACGGCGGCATGAACAGGTACAGGCGCCCGCCCCGCGGCTCGGCGCACAGCGCGGTGCGGGTCAGCCAGTCGGCGGACGCATCGACCGCCGGCCGGCGTTCGTCGGCCTCGGCAGGCTCGCCGTGCCGGTTGAGCTGCGCCGTGTCCGGCAGGTCGGGGAAGTCCTGGTTCGGGTCGTTGGGATGGACGTACGGATACTCCGCCGCCTTCACCCACGGCTGCGATGCCAGCGGCAGGCGGTAGCCCAGCGCCGAGTCCCCCGGCACCAGCCGGCAGTGCTCGTCGCGCAGATACCAGCGCCCGCTCTGCCACTGGTCGCCCTTGGCGGTGCGCGCCAGCGGCAGCACCTGGCCGATCACCTTGCCCAGCCCCTGGCCGAAGACCTTGCGCAGGCGTGCCCGCTCCAGCGGATCCTCCAGCCGCGGGTCTTCGGCGCTGACGTTGACCGGCAAGGCGCCCTCGCGCCACAGGTAGTGGAGAGGGTCTTCGTAGGCCGCGAACACGAATCGCGCCGGCAGTTTCAAGCGTTCGGCAACGCTCGCCAGAAAGCGCCCGGCCAATGCGCCGTCGGCGCCGTAGTCCTGCTGCTCGTCGGCGATCAGCGCGCTGTTGCGCCAGACCGGCACACCGTCGCGGCGCCAGTGGCAGTTCAGCGACCAGCGCGGCAACTGCTCGCCGGGATACCACTTGCCCTGCCCGAAGTGCACCAGCCCCTGGGGCGCGTAATGCCTGCGCAGGCGCTGGAACAGTTCGGCGGAGAGCCGGCGCTTGTCCGGGCCGAGGGCGGCGGTGTTCCATTCGGCGCCGTCGGGGTCGTCGATGGAGACGAAGGTCGGCTCGCCGCCCATGGTCAGGCGCACATCGCCTTCGAGCAGGTCGGCGTCGATCCGCCGCCCCAGCGCCTGGATCGCCTGCCACTGCGCATCGGTGTAAGGCTTGGTGACCCGTGGCGTTTCCCGGATCCGCTCCACGGTCATTTCGTGGCTGAACTCGCACGCGCAAGGCTCCACCAGCCCGCTGACCGGCGCCGCCGACGACGGATCGGGACTGCACGCCAGCGGAATGTGCCCTTCACCGGCGAACAGCCCGGACGTGGCGTCCAGCCCGATCCAGCCCGCGCCGGGCAGGTACACCTCGCACCAGGCGTGCAGGTCGGTGAAGTCCACTTCGGTGCCGGACGGGCCGTCGAGGCTTTTCACATCCGCCGTCAGTTGAATCAGGTAACCGGAAACGAAGCGCGCCGCCAACCCGAGATGGCGCAGCAACTGCACCAGCAGCCAAGCCGAGTCGCGGCAGGAGCCGGAGGCGCGTTCGAGGGTGTCTTCCGGGGTCTGCACGCCCGGTTCCAGACGGATCAGGTAGTTGATGTCCTGGCTGAGGCGCTGGTTGAGCGCCACCAGGAAATCCACGGCCGGCAGCGGCGTGCGGTCGATGCCGTCGAGGTAGGCCTCGAACTTCGGCGTCAGCGGCAAGGTTTCGAGATACGGCGCCAGTTCCTTGCGCTCGTCGGCCGCATAGGCGAAGGGGATCCTTTCGGCGTAGGGCTCAAGGAAGAAGTCGAACGGATTGAACACCGCCATTTCCGCCAGCAGATCGACTTCGATCCGTAGCGTGTGGGTCTTTTCCGGGAACACCAGCCGCGCCAGGTAGTTGCCCTGGGGATCCTGCTGCCAGTTGATGAAATGCTGGCCGGGCGTGACCTTCAGCGCATAGGACAGGATCCGTGTGCGGCTGTGGGCGGCCGGGCGCAGGCGGACGATCTGCGGCCCGAGCTCGACGGCGCGTTCGTAGCGGTAATGCGTGACGTGGTGCAAGGCGACTTGAATCGACACGGCGTGCCTCCTGCGGGCCTGAGCGTAGTCAACGGCGCGCAAGACTTGTGCCATGCGGTGGCTGGGGCGCCGTTGCGAAAATGCACAGGGCAGTACAGCACCGAAATCGGGCGGCGGGCGGGATTGGCCTGGGGAAATTGCGCCTGAATGTGGCAGGCCCATGGACAAGGGCAGTCTGTGCCGGCCTCATCGCCAGCAGGCTGGCTCCCACAGGGGGCTTGCAGAACACTGTGGGAGCGGGCTTGCCCCGGGAGGCGATCCGACGATGAGACCAGTACAGGCAACGGTTTCTGGGGCCGGAATGCAGAACGCCAACCCGAAGGTTGGCGTCCTGTTCAGCTACATGCCCGTCAGCGCGGCACGACCGGCTTGCGCGCAGGCTTGGGCCCTTTGCCCTTGGCGGCGTCCTTGCGCTCCTTGGCCGCCTGCTGGTTGCGGGCGAACGCTTCGGCCTTGGCCTTCTCGCGCTTGTCCCACGGATTGCCGCCGTCGCTGCCACGGGGCGGCAGGCCGGTGTGCTGGGTGAGGATCTTGGTGGTCTTTTCCTTGGCGACCTTGTGGCTGCCGGCCGGCGTCGAGTTCTTGCGCCGGGCGCTCTGGTAGCTGTCGGTGGCCGGCTGGTGCGCCGGGATCAGCTGATGCTTGCCCGAACCGATCAGGTCGCCCCGGCCCATGCGCAGCAACGCTTCGCGCAGCATCGGCCAGCCCTTCGGATCGTGGTAGCGCAGGAACGCCTTGTGCAGGCGGCGCTGCTCCTCGCTCTTGACGATGGTCACGCCGTCGCTCTTGTAGGTGACCTTGCGCAGCGGGTTCTTGCCCGAGTGGTACATCGCGGTGGCGGAGGCCATCGGCGACGGGTAGAACGCCTGCACCTGGTCGGCGCGGAAGCCGTTGCCCTTGAGCCACAGGGCCAGGTTCATCATGTCTTCGTCGGTGGTGCCCGGGTGGGCCGCGATGAAGTACGGGATCAGGTACTGCTCCTTGCCCGCTTCCTTCGAGAACTTCTCGAACATGCGCTTGAAGCGGTCATAGGTGCCGATGCCCGGCTTCATCATCTGGTTGAGCGGGCCTTCCTCGGTGTGCTCCGGGGCGATCTTCAGGTAACCGCCGACGTGGTGGGTCACCAGTTCCTTGACGTATTCCGGCGACTCGACCGCCAGGTCGTAGCGCAGGCCGGAGGCGATCAGGATCTTCTTCACGCCCGGCAGCGCACGGGCGCTGCGGTACAGCTGAATGAGCGAGGAGTGGTCGGTGTTCAGGTTCGGGCAGATGCCGGGGAACACGCAGGACGGCTTGCGGCACGCGGATTCGATCTCCGGGCTCTTGCAGGCGATGCGGTACATGTTCGCGGTCGGGCCGCCGAGGTCGGAAATGACCCCGGTGAAGCCCGGCACCTTGTCGCGGATCTCTTCGATCTCGCGGATGATCGACTCTTCCGAGCGGTTCTGGATGATCCGCCCTTCGTGCTCGGTGATCGAGCAGAAGGTGCAGCCGCCGAAGCAGCCACGCATGATGTTCACCGAGAAACGGATCATCTCGTAGGCCGGGATCTTTTCCTTGCCGTAGGCCGGGTGCGGAATGCGCTGGTACGGCATGCCGAACACGTAGTCCATTTCCTCGGTGGTCATCGGAATCGGCGGCGGGTTGAACCAGACGTCGGTCTCGCCGTGCCGCTGCACCAGCGCACGGGCGTTGCCGGGGTTGGTCTCCAGGTGCAGCACGCGGTTGGCGTGGGCGTACAGGACCGGGTCGTTGCGCACCTTCTCCATGGACGGCAGGCGGATCACGGTCTTGTCCCGGGTCATCTTCGGGCTCGCCAGGATCTGCACGACCTTGGCTTCCTGCGGGTCTTCGACCGGGCCCTTCTCCTGCTCGATGGCGCAGGCGGCGGTGTCCTGGGTGTTGACGTACGGGTTGATGATCTTGTCGATCTTGCCCGGACGGTCGATGCGCGTGGAGTCGACCTCGTACCAGCCCTGCGGGGTGTCGCGGCGGATGAACGCGGTGCCGCGCACATCGGTGATGTCTTCGATCTTCTGGCCGTAGGACAGGCGCTGGGCGACTTCGACGATGGCCCGCTCGGCGTTGCCGTACAGCAGGATGTCGGCGCTGGCGTCGATCAGGATCGAGTTGCGCACGCGGTCCTGCCAGTAGTCGTAGTGGGCGATGCGGCGCAGCGAGGCTTCGATGCCGCCGAGCACGATCGGCACGTGCTTGTAGGCTTCCTTGCAGCGCTGGCTGTAGACCAGGCTCGCGCGGTCCGGACGCATGCCGGCCATGCCGCCGGGCGTGTAGGCGTCGTCGGAGCGGATTTTCTTGTCGGCGGTGTAGCGGTTGATCATCGAGTCCATGTTGCCGGCCGCGACGCCGAAGAACAGGTTCGGCTCGCCCAGCTTCATGAAGTCGTCCTTGGACTGCCAGTTCGGCTGCGCGATGATCCCTACGCGAAAGCCCTGGGCCTCCAGCAGGCGGCCGATGATCGCCATGCCGAACGACGGGTGGTCGACGTAGGCATCGCCGGTGACGATGATGATGTCGCAGGAGTCCCAGCCGAGCTGATCCATCTCCTCCCTGCTCATCGGCAGGAACGGCGCCGGCCCGAAACATTCGGCCCAGTACTTCGGATAGTCAAATAACGGCTTGGCTGCTTGCATGTCGATAACCGGTGTTGGCTTTCATGGAATTTCGCGGGCGCGGAATATAGCACAAATTTTGACCAATTCCGACGGCCATGGTCGGAAATTCTCGGCCGCCACACTTTCCCTTGTGGCGAGGGAGCTTGCTCCCGCTCGGCTGCACAGCAGCCGCCATGGTCAGGCAGCCGCGCAATCCGGCGGGAGCAAGCTCCCTCGCCACAAAGGGCTGCAGGTTATTCGTCGTCGTCGAAGTTGTAGCTGCCCGGCGCCAGGTTCTCGAACCGGGTGTACTTGCCGATGAACGCCAGCCGGATGAAGCCGATCGGACCGTTACGCTGCTTGCCGATGATGATTTCGGCGATGCCCTTGTGCTCGGTCTCCGGGTGGTACACCTCGTCCCGGTACACGAACATGATCACGTCGGCGTCCTGCTCGATCGCTCCGGATTCCCGGAGGTCGGAGTTCACCGGACGCTTGTTCGGACGCTGCTCCAGGGAACGGTTGAGCTGCGACAGCGCCACCACCGGGCAGTTGAATTCCTTGGCCAGGGCCTTCAGGGAACGGGAGATCTCGGAAATCTCGTTGGTGCGGTTGTCGCCGCTGGAACCCGGGATCTGCATCAGTTGCAGGTAGTCGATCATGATCAGGCCGATGTCGCCGTGCTCGCGCACCAGGCGCCGGGTGCGGGCGCGCATTTCCGACGGGCTGATGCCGGCGGTGTCGTCGATGAACAGCTTGCGGTCGTTGAGCAGGTTGACCGCCGAGGTCAGGCGCGGCCAGTCGTCGTCCTCCAGCTGGCCGGAACGCACCTTGGTCTGGTCGATGCGGCCCAGGGACGAGAGCATACGCATGATCAGCGATTCGCCTGGCATCTCGAGGGAGTACACCAGCACGGCCTTGTCGCTGCGCAGCACGGCGTTTTCCACCAGGTTCATCGCGAAGGTGGTCTTACCCATCGACGGACGGCCGGCGACGATGATCAGGTCGGCGGGCTGCAGGCCGCTGGTCTTCTCGTCGAGGTCGGTGTAGCCGGTGGACAGGCCGGTGATCGCGTCGGACGTGTTGAACAGGGTGTCGATGCGGTCGATGGCCTTGGTCAGCAGCTCGTTCACGCCCACCGGGCCGCCGGTCTTCGGCCGCGCCTCGGCGATCTGGAAGATCTGCCGCTCGGCTTCGTCGAGGATCTCTTCGGCGGTGCGGCCTTCGGGGTTGAAGGCGCTGTCGGCGATGTCGTTGCTGATGCCGATCAGTTGGCGCAGCGTCGCCCGCTGGCGGACGATCTGCGCATAGGCCTTGATGTTGGCGACGGACGGCGTGTTCTTCGCCAGTTCGCCCAGGTAGCCGAGGCCGCCGACCTGGGCGGTCTGCCCTTCCTTGTCCAACTGCTCGGACAGGGTCACGACGTCGATCGGCAGGTTCTGGTCGGCGAGCCTTGCGATCGCGCGGAAGATCAGGCGGTGGTCATGCCGGTAGAAATCGCCGTCGGAGACTTGATCGAGCACGCGTTCCCAGGCGTTGTTGTCCAGCATCAGGCCACCGAGCACAGCCTGTTCGGCCTCGATGGAGTGCGGCGGCACCTTCAGGGCGGCGGTTTGCAGATCGTATTGCTCGGGAGCAGAGATTTCGTTCATGGCCACTTGGTTATTCAGGAAAAGCAGGGATGTGGAAACGGCATATGCCAGAAAGACAAAGGGCACGACCTGCGAACAGGATCGTGCCCGATGTTAACCGTCTGACGGACAAGCCGCCAGCCGATCAGGTATTGCTTAAGCCGCTACCACGACAACGCGTACGGTGGCTTCGACTTCGGCGTGCAGGTGCACGGCCACGTCGAATTCACCCACGTTGCGGATGGTGCCGTTCGGCAGACGAACTTCGCTCTTCGCGACTTCAACGCCCGAGGCGGTCAGTGCGTCAGCGATGTCGTGGGTGCCGATCGAACCGAACAGCTTGCCTTCGTCGCCAGCGGTGGCAGTGATGGTCACTTCCAGCTCGGCCAGTTGGGCAGCACGGCTTTCAGCCGAAGCCTTACGGTCAGCAGCGGCTTTTTCCAGCTCGGCGCGACGCTCTTCGAACGCAGCCAGGTTGGCGGCGGTCGCAGCGGTGGCCTTGCCGAAAGGCAGCAGGTAGTTACGACCGTAGCCGGCCTTAACCTTTACTTTGTCGCCCAGGTTGCCCAGGTTGGCGATTTTTTCCAGCAGGATCAGTTCCATTTGGTATTAACCTCTTAACTTTTAACCTTCACCGTTCGCGTTATCGGTGTCTTTCGACACGTGACGACCGCGAAAATCAATCAGGCTGTCGACAATGGCCAGAACCACGAGCAACGGATAGACCAGCTGCATGAACAGCAACAGCGTCACGTACAACCCCACCAGCCAGAAACCGGCCAATCGCTTTTGCGCCACCAGCCCGTGAATCAGGGCCAGCCCGGCGAACACCAGCGGTACGCTGCACAACGGCGTCAACATGGCCATCTGCGCACCGAGGTTCGGGCCCAGATGCATCTACGCCAGCAGCATCATCGCCGGCCCCT
>NZ_JBIVHR010000132.1:0-12276 GCF_044749305.1 Pseudomonas sp. NPDC089534
ATCAGAACGTCGCGCCGTAAAACAGGCGCACGAGGAGAATCGAATGCTTCCGGCTCTATGGGTTGCCAAAACCGGTCTGTCCGCCCAGGACACCAACCTGACCACCATTTCCAACAACTTGGCCAACGTGTCGACCACGGGCTTCAAGCGCGACCGCGCCGAGTTCCAGGACCTGCTGTACCAGATCAAGCGTCAGCCAGGCGCCCAGTCGACCCAGGACAGCGAACTGCCGTCGGGCCTGCAAGTGGGCACCGGCGTGCGCATCGTCGGCACCCAGAAGAACTTCACCCCCGGCAGCCTGCAGACCACCGAGCAGCCGCTGGACATGGCCATCGACGGCCGCGGTTTCTTCCAGATCCTGCAGCCGGACGGCACCACCTCCTACACCCGTGACGGTACGTTCCACCTGGACTCCAACGGCCAGATCGTCAACGCCAACGGTTTCGCCCTGGAGCCGGCGATCGTCATCCCGAACAACGCCCAGACCTTCACCGTGGGCAAGGACGGCACCGTATCGATCACCGTCGCCGGCAACCCGGCCTCCCAGGTGATCGGCAACCTGCAGACCGCCGACTTCATCAACCCGGCCGGCCTGCAGGCCATCGGCAGCAACCTGTTCCTGGAGACCGCCGCTTCCGGCGCGCCGCAGGTCGGCACCCCGGGCCTGAACGGCTTCGGCACCACCGAGCAGAACATGCTGGAAACCTCCAACGTCAGCACCGTGGAAGAGATGGTCAACATGATCACCACCCAGCGCGCGTACGAGATGAACTCCAAGGTGATCTCCACCGCCGACCAGATGCTCTCGTTCGTAACGCAGAATCTGTAATCAAGTCCGAACGGCGGCCATGAGGCCGCCGGCAACACCGTGAGGTAGGGTCATGAATCGCTTTGTATCCGTTCTGGCATTGAGTGGGGTGGTCTCGCTCGCGGGCTGCGTCGCGCCGACGCCCAAGCCCAATGACCCTTATTACGCCCCGGTGCTGCCGCGCACGCCGCTGCCGTCGGCGGCCAACAACGGCTCGATCTATCAGGCCGGCTTCGAGCAGAACCTGTACAGCGACCGCAAGGCGTTCCGGGTCGGTGACATCATCACCATCACCCTGAACGAGAAGACCCAGGCCAGCAAGAACGCCAACTCCCAGGTGGCCAAGAACAGCAAGACCGGCATCGGCCTGACCTCGCTGTTCGGCGGCAGCGGCACCACCAACAACCCGTTGGGCGGCAATGACCTGAGCCTGGACGTCGGCTACAGCGGCGACCGCGCGACCAAGGGCGACAGCAAGGCGGCCCAGGGCAACACCCTGACCGGCTCGATCACCGTGACCGTGGCCGACGTGCTGCCCAACGGCATCATCGCCGTGCGCGGCGAGAAGTGGATGACCCTCAACACCGGCGACGAGCTGGTGCGGATCGCAGGCCTGGTGCGTGCCGATGACATCGCCACCGACAACACCGTGTCCTCGACCCGGGTCGCCGATGCGCGCATCACCTATTCGGGCACCGGTTCGTTCGCCGATGCGAGCCAGCCAGGTTGGTTCGACCGTTTCTTCCTCAGCCCGCTGTTCCCTTTCTAGGTGGCTACTTTGAATTTCAAGCGCCTCATGATGGCCGCGCTGTTGTTGTCGGCGGCCTTCAACGCACACGCCGAACGGCTGAAGGACATCGCCAGCATCTCCGGCGTGCGTTCCAACCAGTTGATCGGCTACGGCCTGGTGGTCGGGCTCAACGGCACCGGCGACCAGACCACGCAGACCCCGTTCACCCTGCAGACCTTCAACAACATGCTCTCGCAGTTCGGCATCAAGGTGCCGCCGGGATCGGGCAACGTGCAGCTCAAGAACGTCGCGGCCGTGTCGGTCAGCGCCGACCTGCCGGCGTTCGCCAAGCCGGGTCAGCAGATCGACATCACCGTCTCGTCCATCGGCAACTCCAAGAGCCTGCGCGGCGGCACGCTGCTGCTGACCCCGCTCAAGGGCATCGACGGCAACGTCTATGCCGTGGCCCAGGGCAACCTGGTGGTCGGCGGCTTCGACGCCGAAGGCCGTGACGGCTCCAAGATCACCGTCAACGTTCCGTCGGCCGGCCGGATTCCCGGCGGCGCTTCGGTGGAACGCGCGGTGCCGAGCGGTTTCAACCAGGGCAACAGCCTGACCCTGAACCTCAACCGTTCCGACTTCACCACCGCCAAGCGCATCGTCGACAAGATCAACGACATGCTCGGCCCGGGCGTGGCCCAGGCCATCGACGGCGGCTCGATCCGCGTCACCGCGCCGCTGGATCCGAGCCAGCGCGTGGACTACCTGTCGATCCTGGAGAACCTGGAAATCGATCCGGGCCAGGCCGTGGCGAAGGTCATCATCAACTCGCGCACCGGCACCATCGTCATCGGCCAGAACGTGAAAGTGGCGCCGGCCGCCGTGACCCACGGCAGCCTGACCGTGACCATCACCGAAGACCCGATCGTCAGCCAGCCGGGCCCGCTGTCCAACGGCCAGACCGCCGTGGTGCCGCGCTCGCGGGTCAACGCCGAGCAGGAAGCCAAGCCGATGTTCAAGTTCGGGCCGGGCACCACCCTCGACGAGATCGTGCGTGCGGTGAACCAGGTCGGCGCAGCGCCGGGCGACCTGATGGCGATCCTTGAAGCATTGAAACAGGCCGGCGCGCTGCAAGCCGACCTGATCGTGATCTGAGGACGGCGACCATGGATATGCGCAAGAGCGGTCTGGTCAGCAGCAGCGATTCGGGGGCCTACTCGGACCTCAATCGCCTGAACCAGCTCAAGGTCGGCGACAAGAACAGCGATGCGAACATGCGCAAGGTGGCGCAGGAGTTCGAATCGCTGTTCCTGGGCGAGATGCTCAAGTCGATGCGTTCGGCCACCGAGGCCCTCGGGAAAGACAACCCGATGAACACGGCGGAAGCCAAGCAGTACCAGGAAATGTACGACCAGCAGCTGGCGGTGTCGCTGTCCCGCGAGGGCGGCGGCATCGGCCTGGCCGACGTGCTGATGCGGCAGATGTCGAAGAACAAGCCAGTGGCGCCGGGCGAGGCGGCGGCCAAGGCGGCCGCGGTGGAAACGCCGGTCGCCGCCGGCACCGCCGCCACCGGCCCGCTGTCGCGGGTCAACGGCGAGCGTCCGCTGTGGGCATCGCGTTCGCTGCGTGCGCCGAACGTCGAGCTTTCCCACCGCAACGACATGGAAATGATCAACCGGCGCCGTCTGGCCCTGCCGCCGAAGCTGGCCGACCGCCTGCTCGCCGGCCTGGTGCCGTCCGCCTCGACGGCCACGAACACCACGTTGCCGCAACGCAACACGGTCAACGCCAGCGCCAATGCCATGGCCGCCAACACCGGCGCAGGCCCGCTGTACAACGGCGACTGGCTGGCGCGGGCCGAGGCGGACAAGGCCTCGGGCGGGCAGATGCAGATCTACGGCCGCGCCATGGCGCAGATCCCGCTGGCGCCGGCGAAGCGCGCGTTCAGCGACGCCGACGAATTCGTCAATACCATGCTGCCGATGGCCAAAGAGGCCGCCGCGCGCATCGGCGTCGATCCGCGCTACCTGGTGGCCCAGGCCGCGCTGGAGACCGGCTGGGGCAAATCGGTCATGCGCGCCCAGGACGGCAGCAGCAGCCACAACCTGTTCGGCATCAAGGCCAGCGGCAACTGGAAGGGCGATTCGGCCCGGGCGATCACCAGCGAGTTCCGCAACGGCCAGATGGTCAAGGAGACGGCCGAGTTCCGTTCCTACGCCTCCTACAAGGACAGCTTCCACGATCTGGTGACGTTGCTGCAGAGCAACAATCGCTATCAAGAAGTGCTGAAGTCGGCCGATAACCCAGAACAGTTTGTACGCGAGTTGCAAAAGGCCGGTTACGCGACCGACCCGAACTACGCGACCAAGATTTCGCAGATAGCCAGGCAGATGGGCAGTTACCCCAACTACGCTGCGGCGGGTGCCTCCACCACGCCTCTCTAGGGCATAAGGAATAAGGTTTAAATCATGAGTTTGCTCAATATCGGGATGTCGGGGCTGTCCGCCAGCCAAGCCTCGCTGGCGACGACAGGCAATAACATCGCCAACGTCGACACCGCCGGTTATTCGCGCCAGCAAACCGTGCAGGGCACCAAGTCCTCGCAGCAGTACGGCAACGTCTTCATCGGCACGGGCACCACCCTGGCCGACGTGCGCCGGGTGTACAACTCCTACCTTGAGGCCCAGCTGCACACCGCCACTTCGCTCAACAGCGAAGCGGCTGCCTACCAGGTCCAGGCCAGCGCGCTGGATGCCTCGCTGTCGGAAACCAACACCGGCCTGACGGGCGTGCTGCAGAAGTTCTTCTCGTCGATGCAGTCGGTCGCGACGTCGCCCACCGACGACACGTCCCGCCAGACTGTCCTGACCGGCGCCCAGGCCCTGACCAGCCGCTTCAACGCGCTGGCCAAGCAACTGAACGACCAGAACACCACGATCAACGGCAACCTGTCGGACATGGCGTCCCAGGTGAACAAGCTGGCGACCTCGATCGCCACGCTGAACCAGAAGATCGGCGAGATCTCCACCAGCGGCGGCCAGCCGAACGACCTGCTCGACAGCCGCAACGAGGCCGTGCGCCAGTTGTCCGAGCTGGTCGGCGCCCAGGTCGTCGAGCGCGGCACCAGCCTCGACGTCTATGTCGGCAGCGGTCAGCCGCTGGTCGTCGGCAACACCATCAATACCCTGAGCACCGTACCGAGCAAGGACGACCCGTCGCGCATGGCGCTGCAGATGGACCGCGGCTCGAGCACCATCGACATTACCTCGGTGGTCAGCGGCGGCGAAATCGGCGGCCTGCTCACCTACCGCAAAGAAGTGCTCGACCCGTCGCTCAACGAGCTGGGCCGTGTCGCGCTAGTGGTGGCCGACCAGATGAACCGCCAGCAGGCCCAGGGCATCGACAAGAACGGTGACTTCGGCGCAGCGATCTTCAACAACATCAACAGCGCCGCGCTGATCAGCCAGCGCAGCATCGCCAAAGACGGCAACAGCGCCGGCTCCGGCAACCTCGATGTGACCATCAAGGACACCGGCAAGCTGACCACCAGCGATTACCAGGTGACCTTCACCAGCGCCACCGACTACACCGTCAAGCGCTCCGACGGCACCGACCTGGGCACGTTCAGCACCACCACCACGCCGCCTCCGGTGATCGACGGCTTCACCCTGTCGCTCAACGGCGGTGCCCTGAGCGCCGGCGACTCGTTCAAGGTGACGCCGACCCGCAACGCGGCCGCCAGCATCCAGACCGTGCTGACCGATCCGAAGAAAATCGCCGCGGCCGGTCCGCTGACCGGCGTGGCCAGCGCCAACAACTCGGGCACCTACACCCAGCCGACGCTGACCAGCACCATCGACATCTACAACCCGGCCGCCCAGGCGGAAATGCAGACCGCGCTCAAGTACTCGACGCCGGTCAAGCTGGTGTTCGGCGCGGTGAGCGGCGGCAGCCAGTCCTACAGCATGGTCGACGCCAAGGGCAACAGCATCGGCACCGGCACCATCGTTCCGGGCCAGGCCAACACCCTGAACCTGAACGTGGGCATGGTCGACGCCACCGGCGCGCCGGTGATGGACAACAGCGTCGTGCCGCCGGTGCAGAAGACCTTCACCGTGCAGACCACCGTGGGCGCCACGCCGAAGGCCGGCGAGACCTTCACGATGAACCTGACCGGCGCGGCGTCCTCGGACAACCGCAACGCCCAGGCGCTGGTCGGCCTGCAGACCAAGCAGACCGTGGACACCGGTTCGGCGAGCAAGGGCATCAGCCTGACCGACGCCTACAACAAGCTGGTGACCAACGTCGGCACCCAGGCGGCCCAGGGCAAGTCCGACAGCGCCGCCACCACGGTGATCCTGAACCAGGCCAAGGGCGCCCGCGACTCGCTGTCCGGGGTCGTCCTGGACGAAGAGGCCGCCAACCTGGTCAAGTACCAGCAGTACTACACCGCGTCTTCGCAGATCATCAAGGCTGCGCAGGAAACTTTCAGCACGCTGATCAACAGCCTTTAAGGAGTCGTAATCCATGCGCATTTCCACCGCCCAGTATTACGAGACGCAAGCTGCGAACTACCAGCGCAACTACAGCAACGCCGTGGCGACCAGCAACGAAGCCAGCAACCTGACCAAAATCAACACCGCCGCCGACGATCCGGTCGGCGCCGGCCGCCTGCTGGCCCTGGGTCAGCAGAGCGCGATCCTGGAGCAGTACAAGGGCAACATCAGCAGCACCAAGAGCGCGCTGAACCTGCAGGAAACCACCCTGGACGCCATCAACACCGCGTTGGCGCGCGCCAAGGAACTGGGCCTGGCCGCCAACAACGGCTTCAAGACCGACGCCGACCGCAGCGCCTACGCCGAAGAACTGGGCCAGATCCAGCAGCAGGTGCTGGGCCTGATGAACTCCAAGGACGCCGACGGCAACTACCTGTTCTCCGGCTCCAAGACCGACACCGCGCCGTACTCGCAGAACGCCGACGGCACCTTCACCTACAACGGCGACCAGACCCAGATCAACCTGGGCATCGGCGACGGCCTGACGGTGGGCACCAACACCACCGGCTGGGACGCGTTCCAGCAGACCATCAACACCAGCCGCACCCAGACCGCCATGACCGCCCCGGCCGTGGACGACGGCCGTGTGGTGCTGTCCAACGGCACCGTCGGCACCGCCGCGACCTACAACGCCAAGTTCAACGGCGGCCAGCCGTACACCGTCAGCTTCCTGAGCAGCACCCAGATCAAGATCACCGATGCCCTGGGCAACGACGTGACCGCCGAAGCCAGCCAGAACGGCGTGATCAGCAACAGCAACGGCGCCAACCAGACGGTCAGCTTCCGTGGCGTGGACATGAAGCTGAACATCAACCTCAAGCCCGGCGACACCAACCCGGACGCCGTCATCGCCGGCCACAGCTTCCAGCTGTCGGCCAGCCCTGACTCGTTCACCACGGCGCGCAGCCCGGGCAACCCGTCGACGGCGGTGATCACCGGCTCCACCATCACCAACCAGTCGGACTACACCAACACCTTCCCGGCGAACGGCAGCACGGTGCTCAAGTTCACCAGCGCCACCGCCTTCGACCTGTATGCCGCGCCGATCACGGCCGACAGCAAGCCGATCTCGTCGGGCACCATGGTCGGCGGCAACGCCGTCGCCGCCGGCGTGACCTTCGCCATCGGCGGCACACCGGCCAACGGCGACCAGTTCTCGATCCAGTCGAACAACCACCAGACCCAGAACGTGCTCGACACCCTGGGCCAGATGATCACCGCGCTGAAGGCGCCGATCGACGGCGATCCGGTGGCCAAGCAGAAGTTCCAGGGCACCATGGAGTCGGCGCTGGGCAACATCGACAGCGCCGTGAACCAGATCGGCTCTGCGGTCACCTCGATCGGTGCCCGCGGGCAGGCGCTGGAAGAGCAGACCACCACCAACGACAGCCTGACCGCGGCGAACGCCACCACCCAGAGCTCGATCCGCGATTCGGATCCGGCCGAGGTAATGACCCGCCTGACCCTGCAGCAGACCATGCTGCAGGCCGCCCAGCTGGCGTTCAGCAAGATTTCCCAGTTGAGCCTGTTCGACAGGATCTGAGGATGAGCGGGCGCGCGAGCGCCCGTTTCCCCACCGTTCTTTCTTTGTCTTCTTTTGCGGTTTCGAAGGGCTCGCTGTACCGGGCGGGTTCCCGCCGCTTGCGAGTCCGCCGTGAATCCACTCCCCCTTGTCAGCCTCGTCATCCCCGCCTTCAACCCGCGCTTCTTCGAGCGGACGTTGAACAGCGCCGTGAGCCAGACCTACGGTTCTCTTGAAATCATCGTCTGCGACGACAGCCGCGGCAGCGAGATCCAGGAGATCGTCGCTTCGGTGAGCGAGCAGTCCGGTGTTGCGGTGCGCTACGTGCGCAACCCGCGCACGCTGGGCATGATCGGCAACCTCAAGGCCTGCCTGGCCGAGGCGCAGGGCGAGTTCGTCAAATTCCTGTGCGACGACGATCACCTCTACGCCTCCTGCATCGAGCAGCAGGCCCACGAGCTGGTGCGCGACGAAGTGAGCCTGGTGCTGGCCCAGCGGCTGCTGTGGGACGCGCAGGACATCATCCTGCCGGCGCGCCTGGAAAACACCTCGCTGTCGCCGGCCAGCGGCCTGTTCAAGGGCGACGACCTGCTGGCGATCTTCGAGAAGTTTCCGGTGAACGTCCTGGGCGGCTTCAGCAACGCCCTGTTCCGGCGCACCGATCTTGAGGAACTGTTGCCGGCGCTGACCCAGGAAGGCCACTGCTTCACCGCGTCCCTGGATTTCGCCCTGTACATCTGCCTGATGCGGCGCGGCAACGTGGCGATCTCCAACAACGTGCTCAGCGCCGAGCGGCTGTACCCCGAGCGCCTGAGCGCCAGCCAGCCGATGAAGGATGCGGTGGAGGTCGAGCGCGAGTGGATGACGCAGATGCTCAAGGCCCGCAGCGGCGAATCGGCGCCGGCCCCGGGATGGGTGCGTTATGTGCCGCTGGCCAAGGCCGACGAGTCGCCGCGCGCCTGGGAAGAGCTGCCCCTGAGCCGCACGCTCGGCACCAAGCAGAGCCGTCAGGAATGGTGCGTCGGCATCGACAGCTGGAGCTTTGCCGAGCTCTACGCGCAATGGCTGGGCTGCCGCGTGCTCAGCGAGGCGCAGCGCCGGCAACTGCCGGAGACCTTCGCCAGCTGGTCGCACAAGCCGCGGATCGTGCCGGTGGTCATCGACGCAGAAGGCAGCCGCGACGGCGTCGAGCGCACGCTGGAGGCGCTGGCCGCCCAAGACTATCCGCCGGAACTGATCCTGGTGCTGTCCGCCGACTGTTCCGAGCCGGCGCTGGACGGCCAGGTCTTCCGCATGCCGTTGCAGGGCGACGGCCTGGAGCAGGTCAATGCACTGCTGCCGCAACTGGAAGGGGCCGACTGGTTCTACCTGCTGCGGGCAGGCGACCGCCCGGTGGCCCCGGCGCTGTTGGTCATGGCCGAGCGGATCGTGCACAACCCGTCGCTGACCTGCCTGTACGGCGACGAAGGCAGCCTGCGCAACGGCGAGTCGGCGGAGCCGGCGTTCAAGCCGGACTTCAACCTCGACCTCATGCGCAGTTACCCCTACGTCGGGCGTGCCTTGGCGTTCCAGCGCGAGCGCTTCCTGGACCTGGGCGGCTTTGCGCCGGAGTTCGCAGAGCTTGCGCCTCACGATGTGCTGTGGCGCATGGTCGAAAGCGGCGGCACGCACGTGGTCGGCCATATCGCCGAAGTGATGCTGGAATCGGTCTTCGACCTGGCCAAATGGCTGGCCGAACCGGGCGTCGTCGAACAGAGCCCGCGGGTGCTCGAAGCGCACCTGCAACGCCTGGGCGTTGCCCATGAGCTGCGCCGCGGCAGCATCGACCTGCTCAACCGCATCGACTATCGCCATGCCCGCCGCCCATTGGTGTCGGTGGTCATCGTCACCAAGGACCAGACGGCGGCCTTGCAGCGCTGCGTCGAGACGCTGCTGGAAAAGACCGCCTACAGCGAATACGAACTGCTGTTGGTCGACAACGGCAGCGAAAGCGCCGAGGCGTTGGCGTGGCTGGACGGCATGGCGCAGTTGGGCAGCGACCGGCTGCGCGTGTTGCGTTACCCGCAGCAGGGCAACCCGGCCGCCACCTACAACTTCGCGGTGGGCCAGGCCCGCGGCGAATACGTGCTGATGCTCAACTCCTTTGCGGTGATCACCCAGGCGGACTGGCTGGACGAACTGCTCAATCACGCCCAGCGCCCGGAAGTCGGCGTGGTCGGCGCCAAGATCTACAACCCGGACGGCTGCGTGCTGCACGCCGGCCTGGTGCTGGGCATGCAAGGGGCCGTCGGGCTGCCGTTCTACGGTCAGCCGATGCAGGCGGACGGCTACATGTACCGCCTGCAGACGGCCCACGATTTGAGTGCCGTCGGCGGCGATTGCCTGATGATTCGCAAGGCGCTGTTCCAGGCAGCGGGAGGGCTGGACGAGCAGGAACTGACCCAAACGCTCAACGTCGTGGACCTGTGCCTGCGGGTCGGTCAGGACGGCTATCTGGTGGTCTGGAACCCTTACGCCAAGCTGGCGTTGGGCGCGCGTCCTACCGTGGAGGCGACGGAGCAAGAGCAGCAACTGCACGTGCAAGAGCACGAAACGTTCTACCAGCGCTGGTTGCCGGTCATCGCGCGCGACCCGGCCTTCAACGTCAACCTGGCGCTGCAAGGCGTCGGAGCGACCAGTTTCAGCCTGGAGCCGGGCCTGCGCACCGGCTGGACGCCGTTCTCCAGGAAACTGCTGCCCAATGTGCTGGCCGTGCCGATCAACGCGTCCGCCATCGGCCACTACCGCATCAGCCAGCCGATGATCGAGCTGGAAGCGGCGAACCGGGCCGAAGGGCGCATTTGCTACGGCTTGCCGTCGATCATTGAGATCGAACGCCAATCCCCCGACGTGATCGTGCTGCAAGGGCGTTACTCGAAACACGCCATCGATGAGATCCCGCCGCTGAAGCAATTCTCCAATGCGCGGAGGATCTTCGAGCTCGACGACAACGTCATCGACGTGCCTCAGCGCAATGCGCACATCCGCAACATGCCCAAGCGCGATGAAATGGAGCAACTGGTGCGCCGTGCCATCGGCTACTGCGACCGCGTGGTCGTGTCCACCGCGCCTTTGGCCAACGTCCTGTCGGACATGCACCACGACATCCGCGTCGTGCCCAACATGCTGTCCCGGCACCTGTGGACCGGCCTGCGCAGCCAGCGCCGCACCTCGAAGAAGCCGCGGGTCGGCTGGGGCGGCGGCACCAGCCACCACGGCGACCTGGCGGTGATCGCCGACGTGGTGCGCGAACTGGCCAACGAGGTCGACTGGGTGTTTTTCGGCATGTGCCCGGACGACCTGCTGCCGTACATGCACGAGTTCCACGGCGTGATCGGGCTGGACGTGTACCCGGCGAAACTGGCCAGCCTCAACCTGGACCTGGCCTTGGCGCCGCTGGAGTTCCACATCTTCAACGACTGCAAGAGCAACCTGCGTCTGCTGGAGTACGGCGCCTGCGGCTATCCGGTGATCTGCACCGACACCGAGGCCTACCGCGGTTACCTGCCATGCACCCGGGTCAAGACCAACACCACCGACGAATGGCTGCAAGCCATCCGCATGCACCTGGCCGACCCTGACGCCAGCTACCGCATGGGCGACGAGTTGCGCGAGGTCGTGCTGCGCGACTACGTGCTGCGCGACGAGAACCTGCGTTATTGGGAAAACGGCTGGCTGGCGGACTGACCGGTTCGAGACGGCATGCTGTCAAAAAGAGGCGACCTGTGGGTCGCCTCTTTTGTGCCCATGAAGAACATCTCTATCTCAAGGCTTACGGGGGAGTCGTTGGCTCAAGGTTTGGTCTTTTCCTGTCGATAACACCTCATTCGCTTGGTCGGCGTGGACGGCCAGATCGCCGCGCCGGCGCGCACAAGATCAATGGCGGCGGTGTCAACACGGTCGACTATTCGGCCTGGGCCGACGGCCTGGTGGTCAACCTTCCGGCCAACAGCGATGCCTTTACGCTGTTCGGTTGATCTTGGCGATGCAGTGTCTCCAGTGCCCGTGCGGATTGGAGACCTTCAGCGTTGAAAACAGGCGACTTTATGTCGCCTGTTTTTGTTTGGGTTTCAGGGGGATGCTTTTCCTCCAGCTCGTTTTGCATTGACCGGGTCAAGCCAATCGACGAGCGTTTCAACGGGCGGGTGCATGAGGCACTCCCTTCAGACGGAATCTGGTTCATCAACAAGGCAAGGAAGAAATACATGGCAGTCATCAACGGAACAAACGGCGCGGATACGCTGGCAGGCACCAGCGGGGACGACGAGATCAATGCCCTGGGCGGCAATGACGTCATCAGGGGCAGTGCGGGAGCCGACAAGATCGATGGCGGCTCCGGTGTCGACACGGTCGACTACTCGGGCTCGTCGGCCGGGGTCGCCGTCGAGGTGCGTTTTGGCACCGGCCCGGCGGGCAAGGGCGGCGATGCCGAAGGCGATACCCTGACCGGCATCGAGAACGTCATCGGCTCGGCGTTCGACGACGTCCTGATCTCGGGCCAGGACCACACGGCCGCGGCGATCCGCCTGGAGGGCGGTGCGGGCGACGACATCTACTACATCAACACCGGGATGACACCGACCATCGTCGAGCAGGCCGGCGGCGGCAATGACGAAGTGCG
>NZ_JBIVHR010000133.1:0-11744 GCF_044749305.1 Pseudomonas sp. NPDC089534
CCTTCACCGTCACCGCACTCGATGGCGTCACCACCCTGACCGTGGGCGGCATCGCAGTTGTCACCAACGGCGTGGCCGCAGGTTTCCCGCAGTCGGTCACCACTCCGCTGGGCAGCACGCTCACCATCACCGGCTTCAACGCAGCGACCGGCGTGGTCAGCTACAGCTACACCTTGGTGGACAACGAGGCGCACCCGAACGCCAACGGCGCGAACAACTTGCCTGAGCAATTCGCCGTCACTGTGGTGGACGACAACGGCACCACGGCCAACGGCACGCTGGACGTGAACATCATCGACGACCTGCCGAAGGGCGTGAACGACTCCAACGCCGGCACCGCCTCGGAAACCAACCTGACTTTGTCGGGCAACGTCCTGACCAACGACGTGCAAGGCGCCGACCGCGTACCGACCGGCCCCAACGCCGGCCCGATCACCGCCGGCACCTTCACCGGGACTTACGGGACGCTGGTGCTCAATGCCAACGGCACCTACACCTACACCCTCAACACCAACGACCCGGACTTCAAGAACCTGCACGGCGGCGGCAACGGCACCGAGACCTTCACCTACACCATCACCGATTCGGACGGCGACACCAGCACCGCCAACCTGGTGCTGAACATCCACAACAACGACGACCCGGTGACCCTCAACGGCCTCGACGTCAACGGCGGCGAACTCACGGTCTACGAGAAAAACCTCAGCGACGGCAGCAGCCCCAACGCCTCCGCGCTGACCCAAAGCGGCACCTTCACCGTGACCGCCCCGGACGGTCTGCAAACCCTGACCGTGGGCGGCATCGCCGTGGTCACCAACGGCGTGGCGGCGGGCTTCCCGCAATCGGTCACCACGCCTTTGGGCAGCACGCTGACCATCACCGGGTTCAACGCAGCGACCGGCGTGGTCAGCTACAGCTACACCCTGGTGGACAACGAAACCCACCCGACCGCCAACGGCGCCAACAGCCTCACCGAGAACTTCAACGTGGTGGCCACCGACGGCGATGGCAGCACCGCGAGCGGGCAGATCAACGTCAACATCATCGATGACCTGCCCACCGCCAAACCCGACACCGGCTCGGTGGCGGAGGGCGGCACGGTCAACGTCAGCGTGCTGGGCAACGACGTCAGCGGCGCCGACGGCGCGGCCACCGTGGTGGGCGTGCGGGCCGGCAGCAACACCTCGACCTCTGCCATCGGCGGCCTCAACAGCAACATCAACGGCACCTACGGCTACCTGACCCTGGACGCCGCCGGCAACGCGGTCTACCACAGCAACCCGAACTCGGTGAGCCCGCCCGGCGCCACCGACACCTTCACCTACACCATCCGCGACACCGACGGCGACGAGAGCACCACCACGATCACCATCAACGTCGCCGACTCCAACCTCAAGGCGTCGGTCGACCAGGACGTGACCGTCTACGAAAAAGCCCTCGACCTGACCAAGGACGGCCAGGACCTGGCCGCCGGCACGGTCACCGGCAGCGAGCCCGGCAACACCGGCGAAACCATGTCCGGCACCCTGGTCGGCTCGGTCACCGGCGGCAGCGGGGCGATCACCTACACCCTGGTCGGCAGCGGCACCGGCACCTACGGGCAGATCCTGCTCAACGCCGACGGCACCTACACCTACACCCTGACCTCGGCGCCGAAAACCACGCCCAACGCCAACGACGGGCCGAACGTGCTGAGCGAAAGCTTCACCTACAAGGCCACCGACGCGCTGGGCAACGCCACCACCAGCACCATCGTGGTCAACATCGTCGACGACGTGCCCAAGGCCGTGGCGTCCGACCGCTCGGTGGCGGCGGTGGAGATCGACTCCAACATCCTCATCGTGCTCGACATCTCCGGCAGCATGGCCGACGCCTCCGGCGTGCCGGGCCTGTCGCGGCTGGACCTGGCTAAGCAGGCGATCAGCGCCTTGCTCGACAAGTACGACGACCTGGGCGACGTGAAGGTGCAGCTCGTCACCTTCAGCAGCAGCGCCACCGACCGCACCTCGGTGTGGGTCGACGTGGCCACCGCCAAGACGATCCTGGCCGGCCTCAGCGCCGGCGGCGGCACCAACTACGACGCCGCCGTGGCCATGCTGCAGACCGCGTTCAACACCTCGGGCAAGCTCACCGGGGCGCAGAACGTCGGCTACTTCTTCTCCGACGGCAAACCCACCACCGGCCAGGAGATCGGCACCGCCGACGAGGCTGCGCTGAAGAACTTCCTCGACGCCAACAACATCAAGAACTACGCCATCGGCCTGGGCAACGGCGTGAGCAACGCCAACCTCGATCCGCTGGCCTACGACGGCATCAGCCACACCGACACCAACGCGGTGGTGGTCACCGACCTCAACCAGCTCAACTCGGTGCTGTCGGGCACCGTGCAGGGGGCGCCGGTCACCGGTTCCCTGCTGGGCGAGGGCGGCACGTTCGGCGCCGACGGCGGCTTCATCAAATCCATCGTGGTCGACGGCACCACCTACACCTACGACCCCAAAGCCAACAGCGGCCAGGGTTCGCTGACCTTCAGCGGCGGCGCCAACCACGGCACCTTCAACACGGTCAACAACACCCTGAGCATCGCCACCAACAACAGCGGCACCCTGGTGATCAACCTCGACACCGGCGACTACAGCTACACCTCGCAGAAGACCACCACCACGGTCATCACCGAGAACATCGGCTTCACCGTCAGCGACAACGACGGCGACCTCGCCAGCTCGACGCTGACGGTCAAGGTCATCCCCAACTCGCCGCCGGTGGCGGTGGACGACCACATCATCACCAACGTGCTGTCGGGCAACATCGTGGTGCCGGGTGAACTGCTGGTGGCCAACGACAGCGACCCGGACGGCGACACCCTCAACGCCTCGCCCACCAGCTTCAACACCGGCTGGGTGGCCAAGGGCGCGGACTTCACCGGCTCAGGCGCCATCAACTTCTCCGGCACCAGCAACACCGCCGCCAACCAGAGCCTGGCCGACGTGCGCAGTTCGTTCGCCGCCAACACGGCCGCCATGACCGCCGTGCTGGTGGTCAGCGGTTACCTGGGCGCGGTGACCAACGCCAACGCCAACGACGAGGACCTGATCACCATCAAGCTGAAACAGGGCGAGACCCTCAACCTGGACCACAACCTGGCGGCCGGGCACATCACCATGGAGTACTCGCTCAACGGCGGGGCGTTCGTCAGCATCGCCGACGGCGGCACGATCACCGCCGGCGCCGACGGCACCTATCAGATCCACCTGACCAACATCACCAACACCAGCGGCGGCAACGCCAACGCGGCGGAGAACTACCAGCTGACCATGACCGTGAACTACGCCGGGGCCCAGAACACCACCCCGGACTACCACGGCACCTACACCGCCAACGACAACCACGGCGGCAACGACACGGCCAACGTGACCATCAGCTACCAGGACGGCCACACCCTCACCGGCACCTCGGGCGATGACGTGCTGGTGGCCGGCAGCGGCGACAACATCCTCAACGGCGGCGACGGCAACGACGTGCTCACCGCAGGTTCCGGCAACAACGAGCTGCACGGCGGCGCCGGCAACGACCTGCTCTACAGCGGGCCCGGCAACGACCTGCTCGACGGCGGCAGCGGCATCGACACCGCCAGCTACGCCCACGCCACCGCCGGGGTGACGGTCAACCTGAGCCTGCTCGGTGCGCAGAACACCCTTGGCGCCGGCACCGATACCCTGACCGGCATCGAAAACCTCGTGGGTTCGAACTTCAACGACACCCTCACCGGCGACAGCAACAGCAACGTCATCAACGGCGGCCTGGGCAACGACATCCTCAACGGCGGGGGCGGCGACGACCTGCTGATCGGCGGGATGGGCAACAACACCCTCACCGGGGGACCTGGGGCCGACACCTTCCAGTGGCTCAAGGGCAACAGCGGCCACGACACCGTCACCGACTTCACCCCCGGCACCGACAAGCTCGACCTGTCGCAACTGCTGCAAGGGGAAAACGGTACGGCGGCGTCGCTGGACGACTACCTGCACTTCACCGTCACCGGCAGCGGCGCGTCGGTGATGACCACCATCGACGTGAGCGCCATGGCCGGCGCCACGCCGAACCAGACCATCGACCTGGCCGGCGTGAACCTTGCCAGCCACTACGGCGTGACGCCGGGGGCGGGCGGGGTGATCGCGGGCGGGGCGGACACGGCGACGATCATCAACGGGATGCTCAATGATCATTCGTTGAAGGTGGATACGGTCTGACCCGCCGCCATGGACTCTCAGCATCCCTGCTGCATTTGAGGGGCGTGAAACGACAAACCCGTGTTCCCGATTTACGAGAACACGGGTTTGCATCGCCTTCCCTATTACTTGATGCCAACACCCAAAGCCTGATTGTTGAAAAAACTGTACATGATGGCGGCGGCGTTGCTGCCTGTCACAAGATTTACCGTCATTTTTGCAGGCTTCAGGAAATAAGTTGTCGGGGTGGTTGACCAGTACCAGCCATTACCCATTGGCCATCTCCCTGCGTAAGCCCGTTGAATTTCGTGCAACTCATCAAAGTTGGGAATGTGTGCTCCCAGCCTGGCAGCTGCGGAGCTCATTGATGTCCAGTCGCCAGCGCCCACTCCGAAAACTTGAATCACGCCGCCAACGGACACGGAATAGCTCAGGGATTGATAGGAAGCATCCCTGGCTGTAATTGTCGCGGTTCCACGCCCTCTGACGGTCACCAGTCCTGTCGAATCGACCACTGCGACGGCTTGATTGCTTGACGTGTAGGTGTAGGGCGGTTGCCCGTTGGATGCCTGGTGGTGCACCGATGTGCCCGCCCCAAAATTTGGCAGCAAATTGGGGTAGGCTGGAAGCAGATAGATTTTTCCGTTCAGCGTCACCGGACTAGTATTGAAGCTCAAAGGCGAAACCACGGTGAAGTTCCGGGCATTGGACACCTGGTCGGTGCTCACAGCCTTGGCCGTGATCGAATGAGCGCCCACGGCCACGCTCAGGCTGGTTTCCCAGACGTTGCCCACCGCCCGCACCGTGTGCTTGGGCACATTGTTGTCGTGGATCTGCACTTCGTGATCGGGTGTGACGCCGCCCCGCAACGTCACGGTCGTGCGGGTGGTCCTGCCGCCCTCCGGCACTTCACCGTTCGAATCCCTCACCGAGGTGATCGTCGGCGCGACGTGTTGGGCCACGATAAAGGTACGTGGCGGGGCGGACACCGGGCTGTCGCCGTACAGCGCCATTGCGGTCAGGCTGTAGGCCTTGACGGTCAACCCGTTGATGGCATGGCTCCAGTCGCCCTGGCCGTCGGCCAGCGGTTCGCCCAAGGCCTGGGTGCCGTCGAGCAGCCGCACCTTCTGGTTGGGGCTGGCCGTTCCCTTGACGGTGACGGCCCGGTCATAGGTGGTGGCGCCGTTGGCGACGGTGCCCCGGGAGTCCGTGACATTGGCGATCACCGGCACGTTGGCGACGGCCACCGTGAACGCCCACGGCGGGCTGGCCACCGGGTTGGCGTCATACAGCGCCCGCGCGGTGAGGTGATAGGCCTTGACCGTCAGGTTGTTCAGCACCTTGCTCCAGACGCCTTCCGAACCGGTGCCGTCCGAGGCGACGTCGGCCGAGCCGTAGGAGTTGGTTCCGTCGAGAATTTCCACTTTCTGCCCACGGGTCGCCGTCCCCGTCAACGTCACCTGATCGTTGTAAGTGATGCCGCCGTTCGCCACCGTGCCCCACTGATCGGTGACCCCGGTGATCGCCGGAGTCAGGTAGTCGTAGCGGGTGCGGATCGTCAGGTTCAGCCGAGGGAACTCGACGGCGGTGTGCTCCTGCACGTCGCCATCGAACGCCACCTTGCACACGACCGACGCCGGTGAGGCGTGATCCAGCTTCAGCAGTTCGGCGCGGGGCAGGGGTTCCTTCAAACCGGCGCTGACTTGCCCGGCGGTGATGAGCGCACCGTCCAGCATCACGATGCGATAGTCGCTGCCTTCCAGCGTCTTGCCCTCCAGGCGCAGCCACAAACGCTGCTCAAGCGCGATGTAAGGCCAGACCTTGACGAGCACATCCGGATCGCCGACGAACTCCATCAAGTCCAGCACCTGATTGACCGCTTGCGGCACCTCCGGGCGCGGCAGTTGCGTCTCTGGCGACTGGAACCGCAGCACGTTGAGCGTCAGCGTCTCGGAGGTCGTCCAGAAGTTGTAGCGCTTGACGTCATAGGTCACCGCCACCGGCCGGCCGATGTTGGGCCCCACCACCGAGGCCGGCAGATGGAACTGCACCCGGCCGCTGGCGTCGGCCGGCAGTTCCAGGTCCTCCGAGGTGCCGGCGCCGAGCGTGCCGCGCCACTTCAGGGCGATGGTGTCGAGTTCCGGGTCCATGTTGGCGTACTCGACCGCCACATCGACCCCGGCCAGCGCCTTCATCGGGTCGAGGCTGTCGGCATCGGCCTGGAGCACCTCGGGCGGCGGCAGCTCCCCGACCAGTTGCCCGATCAGCAGCTCATAGGTAGCCGAATAGCTCAGCAGCCCGGTGGCCGCATGTTTGAGGGTGTAGCGGATCTTCACGTACTGTCCGATGCTGGGCGTGACAAAGCGGGCGTCCACCCGGAAGTTCACCGGTTTGCCGGCCGACACGGTGGTGATGGGCAGCCAGTCGCTGGTGCTGATCTCGGCGTCCACGGCGGTCCAGTAGTAGGTGAGGATGTCGTCCTTCACCGTGCCGGTGTAGCCGACGCGCACCGTGACCTTGTCGTACACCCTGGCCGGGTCGAGCACGCCCTCGATGGCCTCGGGCACGTCCGGCGCCGGCAGGGTCGCGGGAATCGCCTGCACCTTCAGCAGCAGGTGTTCGGACTCGCTCACGCCGTAGGCCGCGATGTCGTTGGTCACCCGGTACCAGAGATCCAGGCGTCCGTTGGTGAGCAAGCCAATGTGCTCACCCATGACATACAGCGTGACGAGCTTGGATTCGGCGTCGTTGCGACTGATATCGAACTGTTCCGTGTGCACATAGGGCGCACCGTTGGCCAGGGTGCCCTCCCAGATCAGTTCGATGGTGTCGCCGTCCGCCATGCCGGGGTAGTGGATGTCGACGGTGGCATGGTTCACGTCGGGCTCAAGGAAATCGCCCACCGCCTCGCGGATCACCGGGGCAGGGTGGGCGTACACATCGCCGATCACATTGGCGAACGTGTGCTTGGAGGCCAGCGGCGGTTGGCCGTCCTTCTTGGTCAGCACGTAGAACACATCCACCGAGCCCTTGGCCAGCGCCCGTACCTCTTCGTAGGGAACCAACAGTTCAAGGTTGCTCGGCACGTTGGCGATGACCGTCGATTGCGTGTGGACCAGCGGCTTGCCGGTCAGCGGCGTGCCGGTCCAGGTCATCGTCACGGTGTCGCCGACGGCGAAGTCTTCGGTACGGACGGGGATCTGCACGGTGACGGGCTGCTGGTTCAACTGTTTGAGGTCGATGACGCCGTTGACCGATTCCTTGATGATAGGCGCCTCCAGGCGCGAGGCGCCCGCCTCGACGTCGACAGTGGTGGTGAGCGACCACTTCTCCGAATAGTTCCAGACTTCGTCATGCACCTCGTACGCAATCAACAAGGCCGAACTGTCTCCGCCGGCGAGGATGTCGGCCTGCTCGGCGCGCACCACGATGGGCTCAGTGCCGTCGACCTGGGCCTGCGACAGCACCAGCGGCGCCAGGAACACGCTGCCCCACTTCACCTGGATCGTGTCGCGCAAGGCGATGTTGGGGTAGCGCTGGATCGTCATCGGCACGCCTTTGGCGGCCCACTCGGCATCGATGCCTTGCTCGATCACCTCCTGGGGCAACTGCACGATCTTGAGCTCCGAATGGCCGGGCTTGTGCGGCTCCTTGTCGATGCCGGCGGGGCGGTCGAGCTTGACCCTCAGGCGCAGCGGCACGGAGGGATCGTCCGGCGCCGCTTCCCCTGCGCGGTGCAGCAGGAAATAGCACTCCTCGATCCAGCCCGGCACGAAGCGGCTGGCCTCGACAAAGAAGAACAGCCGCTGATTGACGTCGTTCGCCGCCACCACATGGTGGTAGGCCACGTTCTTGTCGATGAACACATCCACGGTGTCGCCTTCGAACATGGCGATCCACGGGTCGATGACAAACATCACCCCTTGGTCATGGTCGGTGACCACGGCAATGCTGATGCCGCCGTCGCCGTCCGTGACCGGGCGGGTCATGCCGGCAATGAATAAGGGATGCAGGGCCAGCACGCCGAAACCGGGCGCGCCGCCGACGAGCGTGAGCGGGGAGGGCAGGTAGGAACGCAAAGCGGTCATGGTCAGCTCCTTGCCGAGGTGGGCATGGATGTGCGGGCAGGTCGTTGACCGGAATTAGGGACTGCGCAGGGCCGTTTGACCACTGTCAGATCTGACAGGGGGAGGATGTTTTCCGATGATTGGCTGCCTTTTTCAGCCCGCCGCGAACCCTGTGGGAGCCAGCCTGCTGGCGATGGTGGCGTGTCAGTCGGCATCACATTCGACTGGCCCACCGCTATCGCCAGCAGGCTGGCTCCCACAGGGTCTTGCGTCTGCTCAAAGGGCGGCGTCGGCCTTCAGTTCCAGGCTGTCCAGCACCCGGTTCACCGCCAGTTCGCCGAGCATGATCAGCTGCGCGATGCCCTGCGCCGTATGCCGGTGCTGACCGTCCAGCAGCCCGGCGAAGTTGTTGGCCATGACCTTGGCCGAGGTCAGGGTCTCGCAGGCGTCGGCCAGCAGTTCCTCGTTGTCGGCGGCGGGGGCGATGGCGTAGAGCTTGCTGATCTTGAGCGTAGGTTCGGGGACGAATATCGGGTTGAGGTAATGGTCGAGGGCGCGCTCGGCAGCTTCGTTGAGCTTGCGCGAGTCGGGGGATTCGTAGGGGGACGTGGGGTCGGTTTCGGGTGGGTTGGGGGTGGGTTTGAACATGGGAACGGCCTCTAGAGTGATGGAACCGCCCTGCTTCGCTGCTAAACGAAAGGAGGTGGCGGCTATACGCGGGTTAGCAGACCAGGACTCTAGAACCCGGCGCACCGAAGTGCCCCGCGCAAAGCCGCCATGACACAAGAACGGACGGCATTGTGCATCTAGAGGGAGTCGGGCTGCTAAACCCGATCACTGATTCGTCAGTGACCGCCAAACGATAGAACCCGCCCCCAAGGCGCACAAGCCGGCGGATTCTGGCGTAGCTGTAGGCAATGGCGCAAGGTGGTGTGGGGTAGCAGAAATGGTTTTCAACGGAAGTAAACGGATTCGTTGAAAAATGAAGTTCTTAGCCATTTCGATTGAAAAGGGGACGTTTAAATAAATACGTCCCCTTTTTCCTAAAAAGGGCGAATAAATGTATTCGTCCCCATGTTTTCTATTGTTAAGTTTTTATAAGTTTGAATTTATAGTGCGGTGCGTGTAAAGCTGAAGTAGTCGAAGGAAATTGTATCAGGACGTTTAGTTTTTACTGTCATTCTGAAGATTTGATTTTGCGTGCTTGAAAATGTAAATGGTTGGGGTGGAAATATCGGTGCTAGATACCGAGTTCCCAGATGTTGATTGTTTGTGTTGAAAAACGAAACTTCGGTATCGGCGAGTTCAGAGAATCGGTACCAGAAACTGACAGAGGAATAACTGGTAATGAACTGGATTTCCATGTGCTGTTGAATGCCTGTTCCGTCTAAATGCATAACCAGTATTTGTCCTGAACTTTGGCCGTGTATCGGAGCGTGATTATTATTTTCAATTCTAGATAATGGAGCTATCCCCAAATAACCATCGCCTTCAAGGAAGGAAATTGTCATGGTCGGCAATACAATCCGCCCGCGTGCATAGATGAAGTTTGAATTTACGCTGTCGAAATTTTCTGCTAGAGGTACAGCTCTGACAGTTAGCGTCCACACGCTCGATTGCATTCCATCTCCATACAGAGCTTTGGCCACAAAACTGTGGAGCGCCACGCTCAATCCTGATGCCGCTAATGTCCAGACACCGGTACTGGCATCCGCCGTCGTCTGCCCCTTGGACACGGTGCCGTCGAAGATCTCGACCTGCAAACCTTTGCTGGCGGTGCCCTTGAGGGTCAGCGTGGTGCTGACGGTGAGGCCGCGCTCGGGCACCTCGACGTTGTTGGCGTCGAGTACGTTGGTCAGCGTCGGTACCATCACGGCCACCACTGTCAACGCCCACACACCGGACTCAGTCCCGCTCCCATACAACGCCTTGGCCTTAAAACTGTGCGCACCCACGCTCAACCCGGTCATTCGGAGCGTCCACACACCTTTGTCATTCGCCGTGGCCTTGCCTTTCGAGACCGTCCCGTCGAACAGTTCGATCTCCAGAAAAGTGTTGGCCGTCCCGCTCAGTTGCACGGTGGTGTCCACTGTGCTGCCGCCGTTTCCGATGGCCGCTCCTTTGGAGTCCTGCGCGGCTGTGATCGCCGGCCGCTGGCCGTTGATCGATGTAAAGCGGCGGATGTTCGACGTGGGCTTGTTTCCGTACTGCGCAACAGCCTTGATGCTGTGGAGCACGTTCAGGCTCACGCCGGTCAGTTCGATGGACCATTTCCCGTCGGCGGCGACCTTCACCTTGCCTTTGGAGGTCGTGCCGTCAAACACCTCCAGTTCCTGGCCGGGCGCTGCGGTGCCGGAGACCGTCAGCCGGGTGTGCACGGTGTAGCCGTTATCGGGAATCTCCCAACCGCTTTGATCCTTAACCGACGTGATCGACGGTGCTTCCAACGGCACCGTCCGCACCGTATACACCCGCTCCGCAAACACCACCGCATTGGCCGCCACGTTGCTCTTGTCCAGCGCCGCCTTGAACTTCAGGGTCAGCTGGCTGCCGTCGGCCAGGTCCTTGAAGTAGCTGTTGGGCACGCTGCGGTTCCAGTACTTCTGCTGGAACCACGTGGCGTTGACGTAGGAGCCGCTGCCGTTCCACACGACCCGGTCATGCGCCGCGCCGTCGGCCTTGCGCCCGTGCAGACTCATCCACACCTGCTGGCCCACGGCGATCAGCGCCCAGTCCTGCGCGCGGATCGTCACGTCCTTGCTGCCCAGCACCGCCAGATCCAGCACGTTGCCCGCGTCGGCGTCGGTGATGACCGGTGAGTTCAGCGCCGTCGCCGGCAAGGTGCCGACCTTCAGGTTCAGCGGCGGCGAGACGAACACCTTGTCGCCGCGCTTGATGGTGTAGGTCACGCTGACTGTCTTGCCCAGGTTGAACGCCAGCACCGTGGGCGGCAGGGCGATGCTGTAACCGCTTTGGCTGATCGGCTTGGCCTCGGTGGTGTGTGAGCCCGAGGCGTGGCTGCCCGGCGCGCCCTGCCAGGTGACGCTGAGCAGGTCGGCGGGCTGCAGGCCTTCGGCGGGGACGACGGCGGTCAGCGCGTCCTTGGCCTTCACCGGCTGCAGGGTCTGGCCGTCGGCCTCGGCCTGCTGGATGCGCGGCGGCTGCAGCTGTAGCGCCACGCCGATCACGAACGTCAGCGGATTGGAATAGCTCACCTTGCCCGTCTCGGCCCGCTTGATGCTGTAGCTCGCCGTCAGCGTCTCCCCGCGCCGGGCCTCGAAGTGCTGCTGCACGAACGCGGCGCTCAGGGCGAAGTCGACGTTCTTGCCGGCGCTGAGGGCGTTGAGGGTCTTGCTGTCTTCGTAGATCACTGCGCCTGCGGCGTCGCGCAGTTGCCAGGTGACCACGTCCTGGGGCTTGGTCGGGGTGGCGACCGGGTTGGGGCAGG
>NZ_JBIVHR010000134.1:0-11540 GCF_044749305.1 Pseudomonas sp. NPDC089534
CTTTTTTGGCGTTTGAAAAAAGTGACCCGCCGTAAGGGCGGAACCGCCAGCCGCCACACCCGAAGAAACGGATAAACACACCAAACAACCCACAGCCTGGTCGGCCCAGAGGCCGCCAAGGCCAAAACAAAAACCCCAAGAAGCCGAAACTGACAGCGCCGTCAGCCAGCCGTCACCCTCCCGACCCCCAAACCCGTTTATAAAGACACAACCTGCCCCAACTCCGTCCCCCCGGCGCCCACCGCATGCACATCCAGAAGAAACCCGCCCTGCTCGCCACCCTGCTGATCGCCCTGGCAGCCGCCGGCCTGTGGTACATCGCCAAACCCACCCCGGCCAAACTGGCCGCGCCCACCGCCATCCCGGTGCAGGTCGTCAGCGTCAGCGAACAGGACGTGCCGCGCTACACCAGCGGCATCGGCTCGGTGCTCTCGCTGCACAGCGTGGTGGTGCGCCCGCAGATCGACGGCATCCTCACCAAGCTCTGGGTCAAGGAAGGCCAACTCGTGAAGGCCGGCGACCTGCTCGCCACCCTCGACGACCGCTCGATCCGCGCCAGCCTCGACCAGGCCCGGGCGCAACTGGGCGAGAGCCAGGCGCAGCTGCAGGTGGCGCTGGTCAACCTCAAGCGCTACAAGCTGCTCAGCGTCGACGACGGCGTGTCGAAGCAGACCTACGACCAGCAACAGGCGCTGGTCAACCAACTGAAGGCCACCGCCCAGGGCAATCAGGCGTCGATTGACGCGGCGCAAGTGCAACTGTCCTACACCCAGATCCGCTCACCGGTGACCGGCCGCGTCGGGATTCGCACGGTCGATGAAGGCAATTTCCTGCGCATGACCGACACCCAGGGCCTGTTCACCGTCACCCAGATCGACCCGATCGCCGTGGAGTTCTCGCTGCCCCAGCAAATGCTGCCGACCCTGCAAGGCCTGATCGCCGACCCGCAGCACGCGCAGGTCAAGGCCTACATCGGCGCCGACACCGACGGCGAGACCGGCAACCTGCTGGGCGAAGGCCACCTGACCCTGATCGACAACCAGATCAACGCCAACACCGGCACCATCCGCGCCAAGGCCGAGTTCGACAACCCCGGCCAGAAGCTCTGGCCCGGCCTGCTGGTGACGGTGAAGGTGCAGACCGCCCTGGACAAGGATGCGCTGGTGGTGCCGCCCACCGTCGTGCAGCGGGGGCTGGATCAACACTTCGTGTACCGGGTCAACGGCGACAAGGTCGAGGCGGTGCCGGTGCAGATGGTCTATCAGGGCAGCGGCCAGGACATCATCCAGGGCGTGAAGGCCGGCGACATTCTGGTGAGCGACGGCCAGTCGCGGCTCAAGCCCGGCTCGACCGTGCAGGTGATGAATGAACCGGCGCAGGTCGTGCAAGCGGAGCCGAAGCCATGAGCGTGCGCGGCGGGATGTCCGGATGGTGCATCGATCACCCGGTGGCGACGATTCTCCTGACGTTCGCGCTGGTGCTGGTGGGGGCGATTGCCTTCCCGCGCTTGCCGATCGCCCCACTGCCGGAAGCGGAATTTCCGACGATCCAGGTGTCCGCGCAATTGCCCGGCGCCAGCCCCGACACCATGGCGTCGTCGGTGGCCACGCCGCTGGAGGTGCAGTTCAGCGCCATTCCCGGCATGACCCAGATGACCTCCAGCAGCGCCCTGGGCTCCAGCCTGCTGACCCTGCAGTTCACCCTCGACAAGAGCATCGACACCGCCGCCCAGGAAGTGCAGGCCGCGATCAACACCGCCGCCGGCAAACTGCCCAAGGACATGCCGACGCTGCCGACCTGGAAGAAGGTCAACCCGGCCGACAGCCCGGTGCTGATCCTCAGCGTCAGCTCCACGCAGATGCCCGGCACCGAATTGAGCGACCTGGTGGAAACCCTGCTGGCCCGCCAGATCAGCCAGATCGACGGCGTCGGCCAGATCAACATCACCGGCCAGCAGCGCCCGGCCATCCGCGTGCAGGCGTCCGCCGACAAGCTGGCGGCCATCGGCCTGACCCTGGCCGACATCCGCCTGGCGATCCAGCAGACCAGCCTCAACCTGGCCAAGGGCGCGCTGTACGGCGAGTCGAGCATTTCCACGCTGTCGACCAACGATCAGCTGTTCCATCCCGAGGAGTACAGCCAGCTCATCGTTTCCTACAAGGACGGTGCCCCGGTTCACCTCAAGGATGTCGCCAAAGTCGTCAACGGCTCGGAAGATGCCTACGTGCAGGCCTGGGCCGGCGACCAGCCGGGGGTGAACCTGGTGATTTCCCGCCAGCCGGGGGCCAACATCGTCGAGACGGTGGACCGGATCCAGGCGGCCCTCCCGGCGCTTGAGGCCATGCTGCCGGCCTCGGTGCAGGTCAAGGTGCTGATCGACCGCACCCAGACCATCCGCGCCTCGCTGCATGAGGTCGAGATCACGCTGATGATCGCGATTCTGCTGGTGGTGGCGGTGATGGCGCTGTTCCTGCGCCAACTGTCGGCGACGCTGATCGTGTCGGCGGTGCTCGGCGTGTCGCTGACCGCCAGTTTCGCCCTGATGTACCTGCTGGGCTTCAGCCTGAACAACCTGACCCTGGTGGCGATCGTGGTGGCCGTGGGGTTTGTGGTGGACGACGCGATTGTGGTGGTGGAAAACATCCACCGCCACCTGGAGGCCGGCGACGACATGCGCGAGGCCGCGATCAAGGGGGCCGGCGAGATCGGCTTCACCGTGGTGTCGATCAGTTTCTCCCTGGTGGCGGCGTTCATTCCGCTGCTGTTCATGGGCGGCGTGGTCGGCCGGCTGTTCAAGGAATTCGCCCTGACCGCCACCTCGACCATCATGATTTCGGTGCTGGTGTCGCTGACCCTGGCGCCGACCCTCGCCGCCCTGTTCATGCGCCGGCCCACGCACCACGCCCACGGCAAGCCGGGCTTCAGCGAGCGCCTGCTGGCCGGGTACGAGAAAGGCCTGCGCCATGCCCTGGCCCACCAGAAACTGATGCTCGGCGTGTTCGGCCTGTCGTTGGCGCTGGCGGTCGGCGGCTACATCTTCATCCCCAAGGGGTTCTTCCCGGTGCAGGACACCGGCTTCGTCCTCGGCACCACCGAGGCGGCCGCAGACATTTCCTACGGCGACATGGTGAAAAAACACCTGGCCATGGCCGAAATCGTCGCCGCCGACCCTGCCGTGCAGGCGTTCTCGCATTCGGTCGGGGTCTCCGGCAGCAACCAGACCATCGCTAACGGCCGCTTCTGGATCGCCCTGAAGAAACGCGGCGACCGCGACGTCAGCGCCAGCCAGTTCATCGACCGCATCCGGCCCAAACTGATGAAGGTGCCGGGCATCGTCCTCTACCTGCGCGCCGGGCAAGACATCAACCTCAGCTCCGGCCCGAGCCGTGCGCAGTACCAATACGTGCTCAAGAGCAACGACGGGGCGACCCTGGCCACCTGGACCCAGCGCCTGACCGAGAAGCTGCGCAGCAACCCGGCGTTCCGCGACATCTCCAACGACCTGCAGCTGGGCGGCAGCATCACCCACATCAGCATCGACCGCAGCGCCGCCGCGCGCTTCGGCCTGACCGCCAGCGATGTCGACGAAGCGCTGTACGACGCCTTCGGCCAGCGGCAGATCAACGAGTTCCAGACCCAGGTCAACCAGTACAACGTGATCCTGGAGCTGGACACCAAACAGCGCGGCAAGGCCGAAAGCCTGAACTACTTCTACCTGCGTTCGCCGCTGAGCGGGGAAATGGTGCCGCTGTCGGCGCTGGCCCGGTTCGACCCGCCCACGGTCGGCCCGCTGTCCATCGCCCACGACGGCATGTTCCCGGCCGCCAACCTGTCGTTCAACCTGGCGCCCGGCGTGGCGCTGGGCGATGCGGTGATCCTGCTCAACCAGGCCAAGGCCGAGATCGGCATGCCCACCGCCATCAGCGGCAATTTCCAGGGCGCGGCCCAGGCGTTCCAGAGTTCGCTCAAGAGCCAGCCGTGGCTGATCCTGGCGGCGCTGGTGGCGGTGTACATCATCCTGGGCGTGCTCTACGAGAGCTTCGTGCATCCGCTGACGATCATCTCGACCCTGCCGGCGGCAGGCCTCGGTGCGGTGATCATGCTGTGGCTGTGCGGCCAGGACTTCTCGATCATGGCGCTGATCGGCCTGGTGCTGCTGATCGGCATCGTGAAGAAGAACGGCATCCTGATGATCGACTTTGCCCTGGAAGCGCAGCGCAACCGGGGGCTGGCGCCGCAGGAGGCGATTTTCGAGGCCTGCCTGACGCGGTTCCGGCCGATCATGATGACCACCCTCGCCGCCCTGCTCGGCGCCCTGCCGCTGATGCTCGGCTACGGCACCGGCGCCGAGCTGCGCCAGCCGCTGGGCATCGCGGTGGTCGGCGGCCTGCTGGTGAGCCAGGCCCTGACGCTGTTCACCACGCCGGTCATATACTTGTGGCTCGAACGGCTATTCCATCGACCTGCACCGGCGCCCGCGGCGGCGCTGGCGACCACAGACTGAGGCAGGGTCATGCGCGTCCTGATTATCGAAGACGAAGAAAAGACCGCGGACTATCTGCACCGCGGCCTGACGGAACAGGGTTACACCGTGGACCTGGCCCGCGACGGCATCGAGGGCCTGCACCTGGCGCTGGAAGGCGACTATGCGGTGATCGTGCTCGACGTCATGCTGCCGGGCCTGGACGGCTTCGGCGTGCTGCGCGCGCTGCGGGCGCGCAAGCAGACGCCGGTGATCATGCTCACCGCCCGGGAACGGGTCGAGGACCGGGTCAAGGGCCTGCGCGACGGCGCCGACGATTACCTCGGCAAGCCGTTCTCGTTCCTGGAACTGGTGGCGCGCCTGCAAGCCCTGACCCGGCGCAGCGGCGGCCACGAGCCGGTGCAGGTGAGCATCGCCGACCTGTGGATCGACCTGATCAGCCGCAAGGCCACCCGCGCCGGCACCCGGCTGGACCTGACCGCCAAGGAATTCTCGCTGCTCAGCGTCCTGGCCCGGCGCCAGGGCGAGATCCTGTCCAAGACCGCCATCGCCGAGATGGTCTGGGACATCAATTTCGACAGCGACGCCAACGTCGTCGAGGTCGCGATCAAGCGCCTGCGGGCCAAGCTCGACGGGCCGTTCGACGAGAAACTGCTGCACACCATCCGCGGCATGGGGTATGTGCTGGAGAGCCGCGGTGTCCAGTAACTCGATTGCCCTGCGCCTGAGCGGCCTGTTCACCCTGGTGGCGCTGCTGGTGTTCCTGCTGATCGGCGGCGCGCTGTACCAGCAGGTGGACAAGGGCCTGGGCCTGCTGCCGGAAGCCGAGCTCGACGCGCGCTACAGCGTGCTGGAGTCGGCGCTCAACCGCTTCGGCACGCCCGAGCACTGGGTGAAGATCAACGCCAAGCTCAACCTGCTCGGCGAAGAGGACAAGCGCATCCGCTTCTGGGTGGTCAGCGGCGATCCGGGCTACGAGTACGGCAGCCCGGACGCCCTGATCCGCGCTTTCGCCCAGGGTCCCTTGGGCATGCGCGACCTGCAGTTGCCGGACCACGCCTACCCGCTCAAAGTGCTGCTGACCGAACTGCCGGCCAAGGATCAGCGCCCGCCCCTGCGCTTCATGATCGGCATCGACACCGAGACCTTCCACGAGACCCAGCACCGCTTGCTGATCGCCCTGGTCAGCCTGGCGGCCGTCGGCGTGCTGCTGGCCTCGGCGCTGGGCTACTGGGTGGCGCGGATCGGCCTCAAGCCGTTGATCAAACTGTCCCAGGAAGCCCAGCGCCTGGCGCCGCCGCTGCGGGCCGGGCGCTTGCGCCTGTCGCCGCTGCCGCCGGAGCTGGCGCAGTTCGTCAGCTCGTTCAACTCGACGCTGGAACGGGTCGAGCAGGCCTACTCGCGGCTGGAGTCGTTCAACGCCGACGTCGCCCACGAACTGCGCTCGCCGCTGACCAACCTGATCGGCCAGACTCAGGTCGCCCTCACCCGCGGGCGCTCGGCCGAACATTACTTCGAAGTGCTGCAATCGAACCTCGAAGAGCTGGAACGCCTGCGTTCGATCATCAACGACATGCTGTTCCTGGCCAGCGCCGACCAGGGCAGCAAGGCCACCAAACTGACGCAGACTTCGCTGGCCGACGAGGTGGCCACCACCCTCGAATACCTGGACTTCATCCTCGAGGACGCCCAGGTGCAGGTGCAGGTCAGCGGCGACGCCCAGGTGCGCATCGAGATCGCCCACCTGCGCCGGGCGCTGATCAACCTCTTGAGCAATGCCGTGCAGCACACGGCGCCGGGCCAGGTGATCGAGGTGCACATCGAAGTGCAAGACCATCAGGTCAGCATCGGCGTGGCCAACCCCGGCTCGCCGATTGCGGTCGAGCATCTGCCGCGGCTGTTCGAACGCTTCTACCGGGTGGATGCGTCGCGCAGCAACAGCGGCAACAACCACGGATTGGGGTTGGCCATCGTCAAGGCCATCGCGCTGATGCACGGCGGCGATGTGTTTGTGCAAAGCGACCGCGGCATGAACACCTTCGGCATGCACTTGCCCGTTTAGCCGCAATCCCCTGTGGCGAGGGAGCTTGCTCCCGCCGGGCTGCGCAGCGGCCCCCCTTGCAACGGCCACCCCTTCTGCGACGGCTTCGCAGCCGAGCGCGAGCAAGCTCGCTCGCCACAATGCACATCCCTTCCCACCACAATGCGCATTCACCCCTGTGGCGAGGGAGCTTGCTCCCGCCGGGCTGCGCAGCGGCCCCCCGTACAACGGCCACCCATTCTGCGACTGCTTCGCAGCCGAGCGCGAGCAAGCTCGCTCGCCACAGAGGCCCCTCTTACTCTGCAATGATCATTGCCTGCGCTGTAACAGTCATTTATGAAAATCACGCTGTTTCCCGGTGCCCGGCGACCTTATCTTTGCCCGCAACCAAACAGCACTTGCCAAGCAAGAAGGTTTTCGAGATGTCCAACAGTATGGGAATTGCCAGCGCGTTCGTTTTGTCCTCATTGATCCTGTCGCCTTTGGCGATGGCCGAAGAATCCCAGTCGTTCGTGGCGCACAACGCCGCCCGCGCCCAGGCCTTCGAGCAGCATCAGGCAGAGATGATGGCCAAGGCCCAGAACGCCGCGCAGTCCCCGCAGGCCGCCACTTCGCAAGCACAGCCGTCGCTTGAGAAAGACAGCTGAGCCGCGCTCCCTCCGATTTCCCTCGACGCGGTCGTTTGGCTCTTCCCGTTCGACCGTCGTCACTCCAGGCCGCTGAATTTCAGCGGCCTTTTTTCGTTGTGGTCTGAAGGCCGTCTGGTTCGTCTTTAACAATTAGAAACATCCCGCCCCTCAAGCGATTGAAGGGAACGTTGACCCAAGGAGCTTTACCGCACGTGCGTTACCCAGTCCGTTTCACCCCGCTGTTCATTGCAGTCGCCGCAACGATTGCCCCGGCAGCCCAGGCCGCCGAACCCGAGAAGACAGGCTTCATCGAAGGTTCGAGCCTCAACCTCAACGCCCGCAACTACTACATGAACCGCAACCGCCTGCAGCAGGCGGATGACAACATCGAGTGGGGCCAGGGCTTCCTCGGCAAGTTCGAGTCCGGCTACACCGAAGGCACCGTCGGTTTCGGCGTCGACGCCCACGCCATGCTCGGCCTCAAGCTCGACGGCGGCGGCGGCACCGACAACTCCAGCATCCTGCCGGTGAGCGACGGCAGCGGCAAAGCGCCGGGCTCGTTCTCCACGGCCGGCGGCACCCTGAAAATGCGCGCGTTCGACACTGAGCTGAAGGCCGGCGACCTGTTCCTCACCAACCCGGTGATCGCCGGCGGCGAGAGCCGCATGCTGCCGCAGACGTTCCGCGGCCTGAGCCTGACCAACCGCAGCTTCGACGGCTGGCTGATCGAAGGCGGCCAGGCCAGCTTCACCAAGCCCTACAACCAGAGCGGCCACAAGCGCATCGGCACCTCCTACGGCAGCCTCGCCGACGGCGACGAAAGCCGTCACCTGAACTGGGCCGGCGTGGCCTGGAGCGGCGTCGAAGGCCTGACCAGCAGCCTGTACGCCTCCGAGCTCAAGGACATCTGGAACCAGTACTACTACGACCTGGACTACACCTGGGCGCTGAACGATCTGGTCAGCCTCAACCCCGGCCTGCACTACTACCACACCCAGGACACCGGCGACGCGCTGCTGGGCAACATCGACAACAACACCTGGAGCGTGCACTTCACGGTCGGCATCGGCAGCCACAGCCTCACCGCCGCCTACCAGCGGGTCAACGGCAACACGCCGTTCGACTACATCAGCCAAGGCGACAGCATCTACCTGGACAACTCCCAGCAGTACTCGGACTTCAACGGCCCGAACGAGCGCTCGTGGAAGCTCAAGTACGCCTACGACTTCGCCGGCGTCGGCCTGCCGGGCCTGACCTCGGCGGTGTCCTACTCGCGCGGCACCCTGGACCTGACCAAGACCGACCCGAACAGCCCCGGCTACGCCGCGTGGTACAGCGCCGAGGGGCGCAACGCCAAGCACTGGGAGCGCGATATCGACCTCAAGTACGTGGTGCAGAGCGGCCAGGCCAAAGACCTGGCGGTGCGCCTGCAATGGGCGACCAACCGTGGCGGCAACGGCTACGGCGCGCTGGACTCGGACACCGATGAATACCGCGTGATCATCGACTACCCGATCAACGTCTTCTAAGATCGGCGCTACGCTAGAAGATCGGCCTGACCTTCAGGCCGTTCCAATATCCTGTGGGAGCGTGCCTGCTCGCGATGGCGGTGCATCACCTGAAAGATCGCCATCGCGAGCAGGCTCGCTCCCACAATGGTGTCTGCAGGCCTACGCTTACAAGAATCCACAACCGAACGCCCACCATGATCGCAAGCCGCACCCCACCCGCTTCGGGCAAGACCGGACGTTCCGTGCCGCTGCTGATTCTCGGCAGCCTGCTGACCGTCGTCGCGATCGTGTGCATCGTCACCTTCCTGCTGATCCGCGAACACGCCAACGCCCAGGAGTCGGCCACCCGCAGCGCCACCACCATCGCGCAACTGATCGACGCCGATGTGCTGCGCACCGTCGAGCTGTACGACCTGACGCTGCAAGGCCTGATCGCCGCCGCCCAGCGCGAGGATCTCAAGCACGTGTCGCCGCAGATCCGCCACATGGCCTTGTTCGACCGCTCCACCGCCGCCCGCTTCAAGGGCGACATCCTGCTGCTCGACAAGCACGGCGAGGTGGTGGCCGACTCTTCCCGGGTCGAGCCGAAACCGGGCAATTTCGCCGACCGCGACTACTTCCTGGCCCATGCCTTCAACCGCGATGCGGGCCTGTTCATCAGCCGTCCGTTCAAGACCCGCTGCGACTGCGACGAGGCCGACCAATGGCGGATCAGCTTCAGCCGACGCATGTCCTCGGACACCGGCGAATTCATCGGCGTGGCGGTGGCGTCGATGAAGCTCGACTACTTCGACCAGTTGTTCAACAGCCTCGACATCGGCGTCGACAGCACCCTGAACATCATCAGCAGCGACGGCCTGCTGCTGGCGCAGAAGCCCTACCTGCAAAGCGACTCCATCGGCAAGAGCTTCGCCAACCGGCCCAACGTGATCCGGATCCTCGGCGACAGCGGCGGCAACGGCAGCTTCAACAGCATTTCCAGCATGGATCGGCGGCAGCGGCTGTACACCTATTCCCGGGTCGGCAACCTGCCGCTGACGGTGATCGTCGCGCTGTCCAGCGATGCGGTGTTCGGCGCCTGGCAACGCACGGCGATCCTGATCAGCGGCGCCACCGGCGTGCTCTGCGTCGGCCTGCTGTGGCTGACCTGGCTGCTGGTGCGGGAACTGCGCCTGCGCCACCAGGCCGAACGGGGGCTGGCGCAGCTGGCGGCCACCGACGCCCTCACGGGCGTGGCCAACCGGCGCATGCTCGACCAGTCGCTGCGCCACGAGTGGTTCCGCGCCCAGCGTTCGGGCAAGCCGCTGTCGGTGCTGATGATCGACGCCGACCGCTTCAAGGCCTTCAACGACCGCCATGGCCACCAGGCCGGGGATCGGGCGTTGCAGGAGCTGGCCAGGGTGGTCACGGCGAACGTGCGACGCCCGGCGGACCTGGTGGCCCGTTACGGCGGCGAGGAGTTTTCGGTGATCCTCGCCGAGACCGACAGCGCCGGCGCCCGGCAGATCGCCGAGCACATCCGGGCGGCGGTGGAGCAACTGCCGCGGGTCGCCGGCGATGAGGCCCCGATGACCGTGAGCATCGGCGTCAGCACCTGGACGACGGCGATGGATGCCAGCCTTGAACAACTGCTGTTTGCGGCGGACAAGGCGCTTTATCAGGCCAAGGAAGGTGGGCGCAACCGGGTGGTGGTGGCCTGAGCCTTGTGCTGACGGTGCCGACGCCATCGCCAGCAGGCTGGCTCCCACAGGGGGCACCGGGTGTTCGCAAGATTCATGCACACCACAACAACTGTGGTGGCCATCGCCAGCGGGCTGGCGCCCGCAGTGAAACGAATCCGGGCATAAAAAAAGGCCACCCAAGGGTGGCCTTCAAAAAACTAGAGAGGTTTTTTACTTACACCGCCGCAACCGGGCGCATGTAAGAGATCGGAGCCGTGCTGGCGTCTTCGAACGTCACGACTTCCCACGCATCTGTCTGCTCAATCAACTTGCGCAGCAGCTGGTTGTTCAGTGCGTGACCGGACTTGAAGCCCTTGAACTCACCGATCAGGCTGTTGCCCAGCAGGTAGAGGTCGCCGATCGCATCGAGGATCTTGTGCTTCACGAACTCGTCTTCGTAGCGAAGGCCGTCTTCGTTCAGCACGCCATCGGCATCGACCACGATCGCGTTTTCCACGCTGCCGCCGAGTGCGAGGTTGTGCTTGCGCAGGTACTCGATGTCACTCATGAAACCGAAGGTGCGGGCGCGGCTGACTTCCTTCACGAAAGACGTGCTGGAGAAGTCCACGCTTGCACTCTGGGTGCGGTCGCGGAAAACCGGGTGATCGAAATCGATCTCGAAGCTCACCTTGAACCCGTCGAAAGGGACGAAAGTGGCGCGCTTGTCGCCGTCTTCCACCGTCACTTCCCGCAGGATGCGGATGAACTTCTTGGCGGCGTCCTGCTCTTCCAGGCCAGCCGATTGAATCAGGAATACGAAAGGTCCGGCGCTGCCATCCATGATCGGGACTTCGGACGCGGAGAGCTCGACGTAGGCGTTATCGATGCCCAGGCCAGCCATGGCCGAGAGCAAGTGCTCCACCGTGTCCACCTTCACGTCACCGTTGACCAGCGTCGTCGACATGGTTGTCTCGCCGACGTTGGCGGCGCGGGCCGGGATCTCGACGACAGGGTCGAGGTCGGCACGACGGAAGACGATCCCGGTGTCGATCGGCGCAGGCTTGAGGGTCAGGTAGACCTTCTCGCCGGAGTGCAGGCCAACACCGGTGGCACGGATAATGTTTTTCAGTGTGCGTTGTTTAATCATGGCATGGGCCGCTTCAGCGCAAATTGCGAACTGGTATCAACAAAGGCTGGCGATGATAGCAGACCGAG